>JABDDA010000004.1 GCA_013287845.1 Gammaproteobacteria bacterium | reverse complement strand
TTTTCCAAATACGTCGCGCAATAAAATTTGAATTCGCAATAAAATGATCGACGCCATTCGCAGTGCGCTGGTCCCAGATGCGCATTTTATGCAGAATTTTTTTTGCAAAAAATCCGCGTAAGTTTTTGTCGAGTCCTGCTTCGCGTAAATATTGATGCTGTAAATCCCATGCATATCGCATGGGTGAGTGCACATAACTAATATGCGTTTGATCGGGGCCGGTGATGACACCTTTTGCTATCGCATGTGAACTTGAAATGACAAGGTCGTATGCAGATAAATCGAGCTGTTCAATGGCAAGCGGCATCCAGGGAAGATAGGCGCGGTAATATTTTTTTGCGAAAGGAAATTTTTGTATGAAAGTGGTTTTTACAGGTTTATTTCGCACGATTTTTTGGCTGTTTTTATCTAAAAAATTCACCACAGCAAATAAATCTGCATCAGGGAAGCAGTCAATCAAATGCGTGAGAAAACGTTCAGCACCACCGAAGGTAACGAGCCAATCACAAACTATCGCAGTTTTCATAAGTTTTTTTGTTTGTCAGAATGCAAAAAGTGCGTAGAATATAGCACATTTTTATGGCGATATTAAGAAAATTATATTAAGGATTGTAATAAAAAATTTTCTTACAGTCTGCAGGCTGAAAGCCTGCGAGCTTTATTAGCCTAGGGTTAAGGGCGCGCTCTTTGCGCCCGCAACCCTAGGTAAAATGAAACATAAAATGAAGCGCTGAAAGCGCGTAACAAAATTTTTATTTTTTTGTTTCGCCCCTTCGGGGCTCCAAACGTTAACATCATTTGTACCTAGGCTTACGCGCAAAAAGCGCGCTAAGCCTAGGCTAGAAAAGCTTGCAGGCTTTCAGCCTGCACACTGTAAAAAAATATTTTTTTATAAGAACTTTAGCCTGCACACTGCAAAAAATTTTTTTTATATAAATTAAGGTAAAAAATTTATGTTGCCCCAAGGTTTATTAAAAGAATATTCCCGCTTCATCGCATTCGCATTGCGCAGTTTAGATGTGCTCGCGATGGTGATCAGTGGTTTCCTCGCATTTTTTTATAAATTCGGCGAAACGAATATGCCATTGCATTACACGATTGCATTATGCATCGGCGCATTTTTCATACTCATTGTTTTTCCTTTTTTTCATGTGTATGACTCCATGCGTGGACAAGGTTTTTGGTCCACACTCACAAAACTTTTTCAATCGATTGTGGTGATTTTA
Source organism: Gammaproteobacteria bacterium (assembly GCA_013287845.1). GTDB lineage: Bacteria > Pseudomonadota > Gammaproteobacteria > DSM-16500 > DSM-16500 > JABDDA01. The sequence goes on along the minus strand of JABDDA010000004.1, from coordinate 44,854 downwards.
ATTTTATTAGCAGGCCTCGCGTTTATCACAAAAACGGGAGAAGATTTTTCTCGTGTTTGGTTTGCATTGTGGGGAGTCATTGCATTTTTATTTTTTATTTTATTTCGCTGTGGATTACTCATTATTTTACGCTTAATGCGCGCGCGTGGTTGGAATGAACGACGTGTTGTTTTATTAGGTGACAGTGACATTGGAATGAAATTAGCAAATACAATACAGCAATCATTATGGACAGGTTTTCGAATTGTTGATATTCAAAAAAATCCTGATCCAGAAAAATTAATGACATATCTTGCTTCATTGCCAGAAAGTATTGATGAAGTGTGGATTGCTTTTCCACTGTCAGCTGAAGCGCGCGTGAAAGAAATTCTGCATGAATTACGACATCAAACAGTGACGATTCGATTTGTGTTAGATATTTTTGGAATGGATTTATTAAATCATTCCATCAGTGATTTCGCTGGATTTCCGATGTTAAATTTACATTCTTCACCGATGATTGGAATGAATCGTATTGTTAAAGCCATCGAAGATCGAGTATTAGCCAGTCTTATTTTATTACTCATTAGCCCCTTATTTTTAATGATTGCACTCGCTGTAAAATTTTCTTCAAAAGGCCCTGTCTTTTATAAACAAAAACGCGTGAGTTGGAATGGAAAAGAATTTGATATGTTAAAGTTTCGGACGATGCCAGTCGATGCGGAATCACAAACGGGTCCTGTATGAGCGAAGAAAGATGAAAAGCGTGCGACACGTATAGGCAATTTTTTAAGAAAAACCAGTTTGGATGAATTGCCACAATTTATAAATGTATTGTTGGGTGATATGTCGATTGTAGGGCCGCGTCCTGAGCGTCCAATCTTTGTTGATCAATTTAAAAATCAAATTCCACATTACATGCAAAAACATTTAGTGAAAGCAGGCATTACCGGTTGGGCGCAAGTGAATGGTTGGCGTGGAAATACTAGCTTAGAAAAACGCATTGAATATGATTTGTATTACATTGAAAATTGGTCACTCGGATTTGATTTAAAAATTATTTTTTTAACGTTATTGAAAGGATTGATTCATCAAAATGCCTACTAAAAAAATTTTAGTTGTCGGTGGAGCAGGGTATATCGGTTCGCACATGGTGCTGTATTTGCAGCAAAAAGGTTTTACACCCATTGTGATTGATAATTTAATCACGGGACATCGCGATGCCGTGTTGAATGCAGAGTTAAATATCGGCGATCTTGCAGATACTTCTTTTCTTGAAAAAGTTTTTTCTCGACATCAATTTGCAGCTGTCATGCATTTCGCTTCTTTTATTCAAGTCGGTGAATCTGTGTTTGATCCGGGAAAATATTATTTTAATAATGTGAGCAATACATTAAATTTATTAAAAGTGATGCGAAAATTTTCTGTCGATTATTTTATTTTTTCTTCAACAGCTGCTGTGTATGGTGAACCGCAATACACACCGATTGATGAAAAACATCCTGTTTTACCGGTGAATCCGTATGGCCACTCTAAAAAAATGGTCGAGCAAATTTTAGAAGATTTTTCACATGCGTATGGAATGCACTTTATTTCATTACGTTATTTTAATGCAGCTGGCGCAGATCCTTCTGGGAAATTACGTGAACGACATGAACCTGAAACGCATTTAATTCCAATTATTATGCGTGCTGCAAAAAATCCTCAATATAGTGTCACTGTGAATGGACGTGATTATCCAACACATGATGGAACCTGTATTCGTGATTTTATTCATGTGAATGATTTATGCGAAGCGCATTATTTAAGTTTAGAAAAATTATGGAATGAAAATAAAAGTGCGATTTATAATTTAGGAACAGGGCAGGGGCATTCCGTGCAAGAAGTGATTGATGCAGTGAAACAAATTACAAAAAAAGAAATTCGGATTGTAGAAGGTGTGCGACGTGCGGGAGATCCTGCTGTTTTAATTGCAGATGCGAAATTAGCTGAGAAAGAATTGGGTTGGGTGCCGAAACGTTCAGAGTTGGAAAAAATTATTGAAGATGTTTCATTCGGAAATTAGGATAATTTGATTCAATAGCAAACAAGCATTTGTAAATACTTCTTTAGGTGCGTGTTTCCAAGGATGAATCTTTGCATTTCGTTGACGCCAATCAAAAGATTTTGGTTGATGTGCTAATACATAACTCTTTATTCCCTTAGGGCCTTGAAATTTTACTGCAAACGGATTGGTGTCGTTATATTCAGCAGTCGTCATGGGTAAACCAATCACGATACCTGTTCGATCATTAAATTTTTTTGGAGAAAGAACTAACATAGGATGCATATCACGCATCTCTCTTCCACTTTGTGGATTGTAATTAATCCAAATGATTTCACCGCGTTCAGGAATCCAAGATTTTTTTGGCATTAAAATTTCTCCACACCAATAAGTTCTGATGCCATCGTTTCTCCCCCGTGTTTTTTAGGGTCAAAAAGTTCGAGTCTCTCTTCTAATGTTAATTTTGGTTCACCGGTAGGTTTTACAATAATCTGGTTATCTTTTGCTGAGAGTTCTACAGGAGTGCCTAGATGAAAGTGAGCGCAGCGTGCGATGGGTGCTGGGATGCGAACAGCAAGGCTATTTCCCCATTTTTGAACAGTTAAAGTGGCTATCTTCGATGTCATGAGTTGGCTCCTGAATTGTCTATACAACGTCTATACAAGTATAGACGAATTTAGAAATGTGTCAACATGTCTATACATAGCATTTAAAAGATGGGAAACTGCAGGAAGTAGGATAGGTGATTTTTTTTAACCAAATGATGTATTATAACTTCGATGATATTCTTCTTTCACGCGTTGATACATTTTCCAGTTGCTTCGATTCATAAAGGTCGATCGCTTTATCAACTTTATTGGTTTCTCTTGTAGTCACTGCACTTGCTTTTTTGTCATCGCTAATTTCTGTTGAGAATTTTTCTGCGGCTTCTGCAGCTTTACCTTTGAATTCTTTGCTGCTCATCAATGTGCTCAAATGAAATTTATCTTTATCTGCTGCGATGAATGCTTTAGCAGCAGAATCTAAATGTACTTTTGCATCAGAATAAGCACCGAGCGCATTGGCTGTCCCTTTCCCTACTTGCATAATTAATTTTCCTGTTTGGGAAGAAAGATCATAAGAAGCGGTATTTTTTTTCGTATCATCACCGCTGTGCTTTGAATTTATATTTTCAACTTCACGCGCTAAATGGACCATTGGTGCTAATTCTTTTGCAATGGCAACATCACCCATTCCTCTTTTTTTGCATCCATCAATCGCTGCGTCAAATTGATTTTTATATTTTTGCAAAAGAATTTTATTGGCAGCAATAAATTCCTCTTGGTGTGTTGCTAATTTTTCTGGATTCGATATTTTATTGGTTTTAACGGGATCAGGATCAATATGCGCTAATATTTTCAACACTTCTGTGCGTGATTTTTCTTCTGCAGTGGGTGGGGTTGGTTCTGTTTTTGCAACTGCTTCTGCTTTTTTTTCAACGACAGCATTTTTGAGTATTTCATTCGCATGCGCAGTATATGTTTTTATCGTTTTTTCTTGGACTTCATTATTGGATTCTAATTTAATATTTTTATCGATGATTTCTGCTGCTCTACCTTTTAGTAAAACATTTGCGCCCGCATAGTCTCCCGATTTATTGCTTAAATAACGTGAAAGAATTGTTGGATCTTTTTTAATAGTATTAAATGTTTTTGCGTGATCACCTTCTTTTTGATTTGCAATGGTAATGAGGGCGGCGTTGCCAACAGGTGTTTTAAGTTTGATGGGTTCATAATCAGGATGTGATTTACGTATTGAATATTCAGCGCGCATTGTGTTTTCTATTAACTCTAATTTTTTTTGCTCAATGTCGCGAACCTTATCGCCTTTTTGTTTTGCAAAATCAAACTTTTTACCATCAAGTGCTTTAAGATCACTATTTAATTTTGCAAGTTGAGTTTCAAAATTATTTTGAAGTGTATTTAATTTTTCTGTGATGCCAGCATTATTTTTTATTTCCGCATTGATAGAAGTTATTTTTTTCTGATTTTCTGAAATCGTCTGATTGTTATTATCAAATGTGTCGCGAGCTGTTGTGAGTTTAGTAATGAGATCACCACAGTTCTTTTTTTCTATTTCGTCTTTTGATTTCGCATGTCGATCTTGTAGTCCAGTGATAACACGGTCTACCGGTCTTAGCGCGCTGCGTGGCATGGGAAAGCCTCCCATTAATAGTTGTATTTATACATTTATTTTAGCGCTAATTTGAGCTTTTGCGCGGAAAGATTTAATTGATTGAAACTAATCAGGATATTTATTGTTTAGTGTGACACTGGATGCCACCTCGCGCAAAAAGCGCGCGGCTGGCGTGACTAAACTTGTGCAATCATTTTTTTGACACTTTCTGTTGCTACTTTCCAATTCAATCTTTTTTCAAATTCATGAAAAGAAGTAATCGCAAATTCTTCATACCGTTTCATCGCATTCACAATAAACTCACAATAACTTTCGGGAGAAGCATCCAATGCAAATGTCATGCCATTCACGTTATCTTTTACGATTGTAGAAATTCCACCGACATGTGTTGTTAAACACGGTAATCCATACGCATTTGCTTCGCAAAAAACTATTCCATACGCTTCTGCGCGTGAAGGAACAAAAAGAAAATGCGATTCACGTAATAATTTTTTTATTTTTTCTATACCTTCTGGTGTGCGTTTCGAAATAAATCCGTGCACATGAATGTAAGAAGGAATTTCAATATCGGCAGGCGGATGACAGCCCACAAAATTTAATTCAACATCATGACCGGCTTGATCTAATGCTTTTGTTACATCAAAAACAACTTGTCCGCCTTTTCTGTCCCAATGTTTTCCTAAAAATAAAAGTTTAATTTTAGATTTTGAACGTGCGCGAATGAATTCGCAGGTTTCATCTAATGTCGGTGCGTGATCAATGTTCGCGCCAAACGGAACGACTTTAATTTTATTTTTATCGACACCATAAATTTCAATCGCAGTGCGCGCTGCCCAATCAGAAGAAAAAATTGCAAGTGAGCAACGATTTAAACATTCACGTGTAATCGTATTTCCTTGTGCAATGGAAGAAGCGGAATGACTTGAAAATCCGGGATAAAAACCAATTAAACTGGCATACAATGCATCTGTCCACAGTATTAAAGGTTTATTTGTTTCTAAATAACAAATGGGATGAATTTGCGGTGCAAGAATAATATCAGCCGAAGAAGATTTTAATTTTTCTTCAAGTTGCTTTGAATAATTTTTTGCAGTGACAATATTAAATCGCGGACTTTCACGCTGATCACACATTATTTTTTTAAAAATTTGTTTCGCTTTAAATCCAAAAGGCAATTCTCTTTTAAAATTCCCTAAGTAATCGATTGTAAAACCGCGCTGTTGAAATGCGTGTGACATATAAAAAGGTGTGCCTGACCAATTACGCACATCGTTGCCATCAAACGTCGTTGCAAAAGCCATTTTCATGCAAATGTTTCCTTCACAAAAGATAAATTCCAAAAAAGTTTATGAAACTGTTCGAATGAAAAATTATTTACAGCACGCTCATAACCCTGTTGTCCTAGTTTTTTTCTTTCATCACTTGAACAAGAATAAAGTTTTAGCATTTCAGTTGTCATTTTATTTTGATCTTGTGCAGGAATAAGAATACCTGTATCACCCATCACTTCAGGCACACCATTCACACGTGTTGCAATAATCGGAATACGCGCAAGCATCGCTTCTAATAATACGAGACCAAAAGCTTCTTGAATAGAAGAAGAAATATAAACATCGAATGCTTTTAGGTAACGAAATGCATGCGGTAAAAATCCTGTAAAAATTACATCGTTTTCTATTTTTAATTCTTTTGTTAAATCTTTTAAATCTTTTTCGAGTGCGCCATCACCGATAATCAGTAATTTCGCGGGTTTTTTAATGGCAGCAAATGCATGCAACAACGTGTGCTGATCTTTATTTTTTGCAAGACGCCCGATCGTGCCAAAGACAAATTCATTTTCTGTGAGTGAAAATTCTTTGCGTGCATTTTCGCGAGTGAGTAGCTGTTGTTCTGTTGCGTTAACGTCAATTCCATTGTGCAAAGTGATCACGCGTTCTTCGGGAACATGCCAGATATTTTTTCGTAAATCATTCCGCACCGCATCGGATACGCCTGCAAAAATCATATTTTCTTTTGCAAATGCTGCAATTAAAAATTTGCGTGAAAAATTTTTTAAGGTGCCTAATTCGTGCATGATAGAAAATATCAGCGGGATTTTTTTAAAAAGTGAAACAAGCATCATTACATAACTTGGTTTGTAACGATGACAAATCGCGAGACGAAAATTTTTTTCGCGATGCAGCTGCAGCATTTTTTTGATAATCGAAATTTTTAATCCGCGTGTGGTGGAAGTGGAGGCATCTAAAAAAATAATTTCTTTTGCAAGATGGCGTTTTTTTATTTCTTCATCGGATTTACCAGTGAGATAGACGACAGTCACAGAAAATTTTTTGGGATCAAATAAAGTAGTGTATTGATTGTTGATATCAATAAATTGTGTCGCATAGCTATGACCAAAAATTAAAATATTTTCACGCATGGAAAATACCATCTTTTTGATTTTGCTTCCCCGAAAAAAATTCCGAGGGGTGGTGTCGTGTGGTGCTCCTGTTTTTTTTGCGCGTATCTTCATCAGCGCAAAAAACAACAGGAGACCACACGGCGACAGGACCCCGAGGCCAAAAAAATTCATTAAGCAAAATCAAAACCAAGGAAGTGACTTTACTCACAATCAATAATCCAACCTTGCATCTTTCAATATCTCATCCGAATTAAAACTCGCCAAACTTTTTTTAATCCGCCCCAACCCTTTCATCACCGATTTTTGACTACGACTTAATTCAGGATTTAAAACAGTGGTTGCATGATTAATATGATCCATATATTTCAATAAAATTTCAGACGGAAGAAAAATCATTTCATGTTGATGATCCACTAATTTTCGATGAATGGCTTTTCCTGCCACTTGATCATCATCTGAAAAAGTTAAATTATATTTTTGCATTAAATCCATTCGATACAATGCGCAATGACTGCGTAAATAATAATGATTGTGATCAAGTCCTTCGAGTGCGTGATCTTTTTTCCCAATCAATGAAAAATAAATTCGTTGCCAAACACTTTCGATTTTTTTCAACATTCTTTTCATCAAAGGTTTTTGTTCTAATTTCCACGAGCCGACTCCCGCAATATTTGAATTGCGTTCGATTTGTTGAATTAAAAAAGGCAGCCATTCTTTGTTTCGAACAAGCGTATCCGTATGAATCGATAAAACATAAGGTGTGGTGACACGCGCGAGTGCTAAATCTAATGCACGTGAATGAGATGCGACAGGAGGTTCTCCGGGAATCGCGCGACGTTCAATCAATTCAATCCATTTTAAACTGCGCAAATAATCGAGTGAAGCATCCGCAGAATCATTATCAATGACCATAATTTTTGCGAGATTAGGATCAGTGTGTTTGCGAATGAGTCGTAAGCATAATTTCGTGAGTTCCAATGTTTTATAATTGGGAATCAAAATTGTCACTTGAGGATGAGACATGTATACTTCTCCAACATTAAAGAGTGGACAATTCTATTGCAAAGGTGACTATGAGAAAAGGTATTTTACTCGCAGGAGGAAGTGGAACACGGCTTTATCCTTCTACGAATGGATTAAGTAAGCAATTATTGCCTATTTACGATAAACCCATGATTTATTATCCCCTGTCTACACTGATGCTAACAGGTATTCGCGACATTCTTATTATTACAACACCCAATGAACAAATACTTTTTCAGCGATTATTAGGCGATGGATCACAATGGGGCATTCAATTAAGTTATGCCATTCAAACATCACCACGCGGAATTGCTGAAAGCTTTTTAATTGCAGAAGAATTTATCGGTCGTTCCAATGTATGTTTAGTGTTAGGCGATAATATTTTATATGGCGAAGGTGTGGGTGACGCATTGCAAAAAGCAAATGCGAGTGATCGTTCCCATATTTTTGGATATTACGTACATGATCCTGAACGGTATGGTGTGATTGAATTTAATGATGAAGGGGCACCGATTAATATTATTGAAAAACCTGCAGTCCCTCCTTCGCATTACGCTGCGATTGGAATTTATTTTTATGAAAATGATGTTGTGGATTTTGCAAAAACACTGAAACCTTCCGCGCGTAATGAATTAGAAATTACCGATATCAGTCGAATGTATTTAAAACAAAATCGTTTGAATGTGATTAAACTCGGACGCGGTGTTGCATGGTTAGATACTGGCACACCGACCGCGATGTTAGAAGCAGCTAATTTCATACAAATTTTAGAACGACGACAAGGTTTAAAAATTTGTTGTCCAGAAGAAATTGCGTGGCGCAAAGGTTATATTTCTTCAGAACAATTATTATCCGCTGCAAAAACATTTTCAAAAAATGAATACGGTCGTTATTTAATGGGATTGGTAGAAGAATGCGTGTTCTAACAGATATTTTTCCTGATGTATTTATTATTGAATTAACTTCGTTTAAAGATGATCGCGGATATTTTTTTGAATCTTTCCAAACAGAACGTTATCGCACACATAAAATTGAAACACATTTTGTGCAAGATAATTTTTCACATTCTAAAAAAAATGTTTTGCGTGGATTGCATTTTCAAATTGAAAAACCGCAGGGAAAATTAATATTTGTTGGAAAAGGAAAAATATGTGATGTGATTGTTGATATTCGTCCGCATTCCGCCACGTTTAAAAAATATATGAAAGTGGAATTGAGTGAAACAAACCACAAACAAATTTATATTCCACCGGGTTATGCGCACGGATTTTGTGTGTTATCTGAAGGTGCAGATGTAATGTATAAATGCACGGAGTTTTATCATCCAGAATTAGAACGCGGCATTGTTTGGAATGATCCTGATTTAGCAATTGATTGGTCTGTGGAAAATCCTATTTTATCTCCAAAAGATGCTGTGCTTCCTCGATTGAAAGATATTATTTTATGAAATTATTGATCACAGGCGGTGAGGGACAAATTGCATTTGATTTGAAACGCTGCGCGTTAGTGCCGTTTGTTGCGCCGAATCATTTAGAATTAGATATTACAAATGCAGACGCCGTTCAAAATTATTTAGAAAAATTTCAGCCAGATGTTGTCATTAATACAGCTGCGTATACGGCGGTTGATTTGGCAGAAAAAGAAAGTGAAAAATCTTTTTTAGTGAATCGTGATGGCGCAAAAAATGTTGCTATCGCATGTCAAAAAATAAAATGTCCTTTAATTCATTTATCAACCGATTATGTTTTCGATGGAAAAAAAGAATTACCGTATCACGAAGAGGATGAAGCTCAGCCATTAAGTGTGTATGGACAATCAAAATTAGCCGGTGAATTAGCGGTGCAAGAAGCGTGCGATCGATATATTATTTTGCGTGTGAGTGCAGTGTTTGGTGAACAGGGGAATAATTTTGTAAAAACAATCTTACGTCTTGCGAGCGAACGCGAAGAATTGCGCATTGTGAATGATCAGTGGACATGTCCAACACCTTCACGTGCCATTGCAGAAACCATTTTAAAATTATGTGATGCAATTAAAAAAAATCCGAGTTGGGGTGTGTATCATTATTCAGGAATGCCAGGAATGAATTGGTTTGAATTTGCGAAAAAAATTATTTCGCACGCAGGAAATCGTTCATCATTAAAAGTAAAAACAATTCTTCCTGTCACAGCAAAAGAATTTAATGCGCCTGCATTGAGACCGAAAAATTCTATGTTGGATTGCACGAAATTAAGAATTCGATTTGGAATTACACAGCCGGAATGGGAAGAATTTTTATGATGAAAAATATTTTAATCACTGGTGGTGCAGGATTTATTGGCGCGAATTTTATTCGTTATGTTCTTGCGAATAATGATAATGCAAACATCGTGAATGTGGATTTATTAACGTACGCCGGCTCACTCGATCATTTAAAAAATTTATCGGATGAATCGCGTTATCATTTTATTCGTGGTGATATTAATGATGCTGCACTCATCGAAAAAATTTTACGCGAACATGCAATTGATACCATCGTGCATTTTGCAGCAGAAAGTCACGTCGATCGTTCTATTCAACAGCCCGCGATTTTTATTCAAACGAATGTGATGGGAACATTTACTTTATTAGAAGCTGCAAAAAAAGTTTGGTTAGAAGAAAAAAAATGGAACCACACGCAATGTCGTTTTCATCATGTTTCAACCGATGAAGTGTATGGTTCACTCAGCAAAACTGCAGCTGCGTTTAAAGAAACCAATCCATTTTCACCGAATTCACCGTATTCTGCTTCAAAAGCAGGCTCAGATCATTTAGTGAATGCGTATTTTCATACCTATCAGCTGCCCATCACAATCAGTCATTGCTCGAATAATTACGGTCCGTATCAACATACAGAAAAATTTATTCCAACCATTATTCGCGCGTGTTTGCACGAGAAAGAAATTCCAGTGTATGGCGATGGCAGTAATATTCGTGATTGGTTGTATGTCGAAGATCATTGTCGCGGCATCATGACCATTTTAGAGAAGGGAAAAATAGGGGAAAAATATAATATTGGTGGCGAGTGTGAATTGAGTAATCTTGATGTTGCGAAAATGATTTGCGCAGAGATGGATAAATTATTTCCGAAAAAAAATTCGCATGCGTCGCTGATTTCTTTTGTGACCGATCGACCGGGGCATGATTGGCGATATGCGATGAATATTGATTTTATCCGTCAAAAACTGGGTTGGGCGCCTGTGGAAAAATTTAGTAGTGGGATAGAGAAGACCATCGAATTTTATGGTACTATGCAAAAATTTTGATTGTCATGCCAGCCGAGCGCGAAGCGCGAGAGGTGGCATCCAGAGACTTTTTTAGAAGTCACCGGATGCCAGCTAAAAGCACGCTGGCATGACAGCTATAATTGGGTATAAAAAATGAAACTCACCAAAGCAATCTTCCCCGTCGCCGGCTTAGGCACGCGTTTTTTACCCGCGACAAAAGCCAATCCAAAAGAAATGATGCCCATCGTGGATAAACCCCTTATTCAATATGCGGTTGAAGAAGCCATTGCTGCAGGCATTCGCGAATTAATTTTTGTCACCAGCAGCAGCAAGCGCGCGATTGAAGATCATTTCGATTCTAATTTTGAATTAGAAGCGAGTTTAATTGAGCGCGGAAAAAAAGATTTATTAGAAATTGTCCGCGGCATTTTGCCTGAAGGTGTTTCATGCGCGTATGTGCGACAAAAATCTCCGCAGGGATTAGGCCATGCTGTGTTATGTGCAAAACAATTAATAATGAATGAACCCTTTGCTGTTTTATTAGCTGACGATTTAATTGATGGCGGTCAACAAAGTTGTTTGCAACAAATGGTTTCTGTATTTGAAAAAACACAATCAAGTGTTATCGCCGTTCAAAAAATTCCTCCCGCTGAAACAAAAAAATATGGTGTTGTCGATGTTGCGAATGCAGAAGAAAAAATTGCAACATTGCGCGGCATTATTGAAAAACCTGATCCTGAAAAAGCGCCGTCTAATTTAGGCGTAGTCGGTCGATATATTTTAACGCCGCATATTTTTTCGTTACTTGAACAAACATCGCAAGGGTCGGGCGGTGAAATACAATTAACCGATGCGATTGCATCGTTATTAAAATATGAAACGGTTTCTGCATTGCAATTTTCAGGAAAACGTTATGATTGCGGAAGTAAATTAGGTTATTTAGAAGCAACCATTGCGTATGCATTAAAACATCCTGAGCTTGCAGAAGAATTTAAACGTTCATTACAGGATTTTGTCGTATGAAATTCACAAATTTTTTTCGCCATCCGTGGGACATTTATTTATTCGCTGCTTTTTCCAGTATTTTATTATCGATTGGAATTAGCTTGCATGAAGTGGTTGTGAACCCTGATGCGATTTGTTATTTGAAAAGTGCAGAAACATTTGCGCTAGATGGCATGCGCGCAGCCATGCGATTGTGTGATCAAGCTAAATGGCCGTTTTATTCTTATCTGATTTATCAGCTAGCGAAAATCACACATATTTCTTACACCGCCGCTGCATTTACATTAGATGGAATTTTTTCGTTTATTTCTGTCATGACATTTATCACCATCGTGCGATTGTTAGAAAATCGCCGCAGTATTATTTGGTTTGCAGCGATTGTCATTTTATTGGCGCATGAATTTAATAGCACGCGACAATACATTGTGCGTGATCATGGATTTTGGGCGTTTTATTTAATGTCTGTCTTTTTTATTTTAAAATTTATGGATGGTTTTAAAATTCGTTTTGCATTGGGATGGTCGTTTGCAACTTTAATTGCAACGTTATTTCGTGTGGAAGGCGCCATCTTTTTATTGTTCGCGCCGCTTATTACTTTTTTTGATACGCGCGTGACATGGATGACACGCATTCAATCTTTTTTAAAATTAAATATTATTTCTGCTGTCGTAGCTGTAATTTTTTTAATTGGATTTTTACAGCATCCCGAAAAAGGGATGGCACATTTTGGACGCATTCCTGAAATTCAAAATCAATTATTAAATGGCGCGGTCGATATGGTGCGTGGATTTCACGATCGTGCTGAGGCATTAAAACATTATGTGTTAGGGATGAATGCAGCACGTGATGCATTTACGATTATGTTTTTAGTGGTGATCGCAAGTTATTTAATGAATGTTATTAATAATGTTTCATTGATTTACGCAGGGTTAATTGCTTATGCGTGGTGGAAACGATTAGTGCGCGTGCCGCGTTTTCAACGAATGGTGTTGTGGGGATTTGTAATATTAAATCTCATCGTGACATTTGTATTTTTTGTCGAAAATATGTTTCTCTCGAAACGGTATCTCATTGCGTTATCACTTATTTTAATGATGTGGTTACCGTTTGCATTAGATGATTTATTACGACGTTTCCGTTTGTATTTTACTGTGCAAAAAATTTATGGATTATTTCCTGTGGTGATTGCGCTTGTAATCATTTCATCACTCGGCGGCATTTTTGATTTTGGTTATTCCAAAACGTATATTCGTAATGCAGGCGAATGGCTTGCACAAAATGCGCCAGAATCCAGCGCGATTTACAGCAATGATTATCAAGTGATGTATTATTCCAAACATTTTGAAAGTACTATTTTCAAAAAATCACAAGAATATGCTGATATCAGTATGATTCAAAATAACGGCTGGAAAAAATTTGATTATGTTGTGCTGCAATTTAGTAAAAAAGAATTAGATAAAGATCCTATTGTACTTCAAGAAATTGCAATGAAACCCGTTCAAGTGTTTGCAAATAAACGCGGTGATCAAGTGAGTATTTATAAAATTAATAGGAGGCCAGCGTGAATATTGTTGTCATTGGCGCAGGCTATGTTGGTTTAGTGACTGGCACCTGTTTTGCGGAATTAGGGAATCTCGTAACATGCGTCGATATTAATGCGAAAAAAATTTCGCAATTAAAAAAAGGTGTGTTACCGATTTATGAACCCGGTCTTGAACCGATGGTGAATTCCAATTTAAAAAATGGGCGATTAAATTTTGCGAGTTCATTAAAAGAAATTAAAACAGCGCCCCACGTTATTTTTATTGCTGTCGGAACACCGAGTGATAAAAATGGCGATGCAGATATGCAATATGTGTTAGCTGCAGCAAAAGATATTGGTGCGTTTATTAAAGACGATTGCATTGTCGTTGATAAATCAACAGTGCCTGTCGGCGTTGCAGATCAAGTTAAAAATAGTATTCAAGCAGAATTAAAAAAACGAAAATTAAAAACAAAATTTGAAATTGTCAGTAATCCTGAATTTTTGCGTGAAGGTGCTGCGATTGAAGATTTTATGCGTCCCGATCGTGTGATTGTAGGATGTGCATCCAATAAAGCAAAAATGATTATGTTGGATTTGTACACGCCGATTGTTCGCAATCCAGAAAAAATTTATTTTATGAATGTGAAAGATGCAGAAATGACAAAATATGTTGCGAATGCGATGCTCGCAACAAAAATTTCTTTCATGAATGAAATGGCTTTATTGTGTGAGCGAATGGGTGTCGATGTTGAAAATGTGCGAATTGGAATTGGATCTGATTCACGTATTGGAAATTCATTTATTTATCCGGGATGTGGTTATGGTGGTTCGTGTTTTCCAAAAGATGTGAAAGCACTCATTAAAATGGCTGAAAAAAATAATGTGGATCCTGCTGTGTTACGTGCGGTGGAAGAGCGAAATAAAAATCAAAAATATGTATTACCACAAAAAATTACAAAACATTTTGGAAAAGATTTGTCGAATAAAAAAATTGGTGTGTGGGGATTATCCTTTAAACCCGGCACCGATGATATGCGTGAAGCTTCTTCTTTAGTATTAATTGAAAAATTAATTGAGCAGGGTGCGAACGTGCAAGCGTATGATCCTGTTGCAATGCCTGTTGCGCGAGATTTATTTCCTGAGAATTGGTTTAAAACAGGAAAATTAAATTTTACTGAACATCAATATGATGCGTTAAAAGAAGTGGATGCGCTCGTGCTCGTGACAGAATGGCAATCGTTTTGTTATCCCGATTTTTCTGCGATGAAAAAATTAATGCGTCAGCATGTAATTTTTGATGGGCGGAATCAATATGATCCTAAACAAGTTAAATTAGCTGAATTTAAATATTACGGAATAGGAAGAGAATAAATTATTTTTTATAGGCCGCATTCAGCGTCACTGGTTTCAATTTCTCACACAATTGCAAGAATAATACTTTAAACATCGTTGCAATCTGCGCATCATTTGTAACCACCCAACCTATTTCTTCTTTCGTCCACACATCATAATGCGAATTAAAAAATCTTTTTTTAGAATAAAATTGTATTGCTTCTTTCGCGATGCGTAATCCAGCATAACGTTTTTCATCCATCGTCAATTGATGCCATGTTAAATGTGAATCTGTTGCTAAATACCCTCCTTGCGAAAGAATTCTAAAAATAAGCTTAAAATAATAATTTTTCATATTTTTATTTTCTAAAAATTCGTTCACTGCTTTTTCGCAAAGTCCTCTGCGTGCTACAAGATTCGGCGCAAGTTCTTGTGTAAGTTCATGATAAGAAGAAGCGGCATCACGACGACACGCTTCCATCAAGGCATGAATTTTTTCTTTTTTATAATAATTCGGTGATTCATTTTGATGTTCTTTGCACGCTACAAATAAATTTGTCCATGCTTTTGAAAGGGTTGATTGTGTTGGATGGCCACCCATTTGCATTTTTACTTCTAATATTTGCAATCTTTTTTTACGTTGTTCGATTTTGCAAATGTTTAAGCTTTCAAAAAAATCGTTTTGAGTTGCGACTTCTGCTGGTGTGGGTTTGATTGGTAATGTTTTATGCCGCGCTTTAGCAGCTTCAAAATAATAATCTATTTGTGGCGTGCTATTTTTTTCTAAAACACACGTTGTCATGACCCATTCGTAAATTTTTCTTGCTCTTGCTGGATTGGGTAATAAGGGATTTGTCTCATGTTTCAATCCAAAATGCAGATATTCTGCGAAACGAAATATCGCGGGAATGCTTGCAATACCAGAGGCCATTGCGCGGTTTAAAAAATCATAGGATTTTTCGGGATTTATATTCACATAAAGTTCAGATAAACGAACGAAACTTTTATAAAGTGGTTCAATGTCTTTTAATTCTGGAAGTGATTTTTCTAATGCTTCTCTTTCTTCCGCATCGAGTTTTTTTTGTGGATCTTCTTTGTTTTCGACGGGGGGTAATTCGTGTAACTCGACTACGGGTTCTTTTGAATCGAGAGTGGTATATTTAACGCTTGCGTTATTGTCTTTTCCTGGCATGTGTACACCCGTTTTTAATCAATATTGCGCAGTGTAACAGAGAAAAATTAAGGAAATATTAAGGGCCTTAATATTTCCTTAATATTTTGCCGCTACAATAGTAAAAAAATTTCACATAGGTGGATTTATGCAAAGTGGGAACCGTATACATCAATTTTTCACAGCCGTTTATGACGGCAGAGTGAATGATGTTAAAAGTTTTATTGAAGATAGAACGAATCCGATAGGTGTCAATACACGTGCTCCACAGAATGAATGGCTTAATTACAATATTGCTGGAGTAGATACTACCGCACTCATGATGGCAATATATTTTCGTAATAATTTACATGATGCACTAATAGATTATTTATTGAGTCGTCCAGACATAGATCTTTTTTATTCTCGTCCTTATCCAGGAGGAAAGAAGAGCTTTGATGTCTTTCAACAATCTATGAGCGACCTTGTGCCAGATCCATTCCATGGATTTCCAGGCGGTCGCTCTCCTAAAAATTTTATGAAACTCGTTCATGCAGCAGTCAAGCAAGCCATTGATGAAAATAATATTGAGAAACTTATTAGAGCGTTTATATATGTTGAAAAACATAAGAAATTTTTAACTGCATCGCAATACGCCGAATTAATCGCATTGGAAGAAAAAACTCGAATTAAACTATTGCTCAATGCAAAAGGAAAAGAAAGAGATGTCATTCTTGTCTTAAAATTATTGAAGCAAAAATATGAAGCAACTAAAAAAGTGAGTTTTCTGCTGGAATATGAAAAATTATTAAAATCAGTGCGGCCTGAATTGAAGCAATCAATTCACGAAAGATTAGCTGCAATGTCTGTCCCAGAATTGAATACCGAAGATCAGCGTCAGCTTGAAGAAATTTTACGTGATGAAAAATTAGGAAAAATACCTGAAAAACCGCAAGCAATAGCATTGAGCGAAAAAGAACAATCCCACGCAGCAGCATTACAAATTGCTATTCGTGTGCAACTTGAATCAAATGATCTTGAAGTGCAAGCAACACTTGCTGAAAATTATTTTCGTCTTGCAATACTTTGTGAAAAATCGCATCCACAGCAATCTCATGCACTGATTAATGAAGCAATAAAATTAGAATATATTCCTGCGATGTTGCATCGTGCGGAACAATATTATTTCGGATTAGATTATGATGAAAAATCAACACAACAATTACCTAAAGTTTCACGTGCGGTTGATGTTTATATATTAGCTTTTTCTCACATTATTTCGCAGGTAAAAAAGCCTTCCGAATTAATTAAACATCTTTCTGATATCAAATCTAAATTTGAAATTTTATCTTTTGCGTGTGATGAAAAAGAAAATGAACTTATGAAAAAAACCATTACTGCAATTGATGCAATCGTGACACCCGCGCAACCTTCTGCTGCTGTTCCAACAACATCGGCAACTGTTGTAGTACCGACTGCAGCAGCTATGACTACTATTTCCGCACGTCACAAGACAGTTGTCATGACTGCAGCTGCAGCAGTCGATTCTAAAAAAGATGTTAAAACGGATTTCTCTCCAATCACGTTTTCTGTATTACCTGTTCGTGATCTCAATTCACTTGTTGCAGCACCCACTAAAATAAAAGCATTGCACAGACTTAAAATAGAAGCGCAAGTGAAAGATGATACTGTAAGAAAACTCGATAAAGAAAAAATTAAAAATTCTTATTTAGCAGCTGTTCAATATGAACGTATTTTCAGATCTATTCGTCCTGATTTAAAAACAGAAAGTGATGCGCGATTACTAAAACTTTTTCAAACAGCAAGCGATGAGGTTCGCATTCAAATTGCAGTGACATTAGAAAATAAATTTGAAAAAGTATCAGATAAAAAAGCAGAGGTGAAAGAATTAACAGGCACAGCAAAACAAGAAGCAGCAACATTAGAAGCTGTTATTGCTGTTCAAGTGAGATCAGATAAAGCGGATGTCAGAGAAAAACTTCCTGATAATTATTTGCGTCTCGCCGATCTTCATCAAAAAGTGAATCCAAAGAAAGCACAAACCTGCATCGAAAATGCAGAAAAATTAAAGCATATTCCCGCGATGGTGCGTTTGGGTGAAAGTTATGCATGTGAAGAAACACCTAACGTGCATCGTGTCGTTGTTACATATCAAACTGCTATTGCAGAAATGGAATTAAAAAACAATTATGAACAATTGGATGATGCAGAAACGAAATTGCGTGAGTTATATAATGTTTTAAATCAAAAAGAAATTGCTGCATGCGAGCAATTTTTGAAAGAGATTCATAAAACTAAATTAGCAAAAGAGAAAGCAAGACTTTCAACTCTTAAAGTCAGTGATACGCTAACGTCACAAGCAATAGGCGATGAGTGGTTTCATTACTCTATAATTTGCAGAGCACATCAAAGTGAAGACCCTGAACATTATGAGGAAGTCGCATTTGATGCACTAATGAAAGCGTGTGAATATGATTCAGTGCCTGCTTATGATGCATTGATACATTGTTTTACACCGCCTGAGGTAAAATCATCGAAAAAAGATCAAGATGATCCTAGTTCAAAACTGCTGAATGAATTTTTTGATAAAGCGAGCGACTCTGAAAAAAATAAAATATTTAGGCCGTATTACGATTTGTTTTCACAGTCGAATCCAGATCAAAAAAAATCCGATGAACAAAACAGTTATACATTAATGAATGATAACGAAGCAAAAAATACGCCGTGGAGTAAATTAACTAAACAACAAAAACAGTATGTCGCATTAGTGGGGACTTCAGAAGCAATAAAATTTTATTCGCAAAAAAGACCCGTGTTGAGTTTGACGCGTTGGTTTTATAGAGATTGGCTTTCTACTGGAAAAATAGACAGCAATGCAGATGTTGTGAAACTGTGTAAAAAATTATTTTTGCAATTATGTCAGAATGAAAAAAATAATAAAATTAAGCGATCATTAAAATTATCGACTACGTTTACTATGACTGCATTGCCATCGTTTGCGATGCCGACTGCGGCAGCTGCAACAGCTGCAACAGCTACAGCTGCAACAGCTACAGCAACTACAGCAACTACAGCAACGAGTGTGACGATACCGACGATGGATCGTATTTCTGCGGCAAGCGCAAATCCAAATCCGAGAAATGATTCTAAAGATGATAATCTCACTGCTTCTCTACTTTTTCTGTCAAAATAAAAAAATTCAAATTGCGAAGCGGATCCGAGCCGCGCGCGTCAGCAAGCGTGTACAAACTTTTAATTACCGAGAAATTATTTAGAGCATACACGCGAGCTTCCGCGCGCGGCTCGGATCCGCTCGCAATAGGGGTCAAGTCTACGCAACATGCCAGTGCCATAAACTGGCATGTTGCGTAGACTTGACCCCAAACTTATACTGAATAAAAAGGATGATCTTCGCGCAATGCAAAACACCAAAAAAATCTGGCTGAAAAATGGTTTATTGATTTCATTGCTGTTGCATTTATTGTTATTCACAAGCGCAGGATTAATCCTACAATTCCAGCCTGTTTTTGAAAAATCACCCGCACTTTATGTTCCATCGTATGTGTATCATCCCGAAAAAACAGCAACACCGAATCAACCTGCACCTGCGCCCATCACTAAAAATATTCCCACATCAAAAAACGGAATTTTAAAACCCGCAAAATTTACGAATAATGAGGCAAGAAAAATTAATCAACCGATTGATGCCAGTGCGTCCAAACCAACCGATCCTGTTCACATGGTCGGCGATGAAAAAGTCGATAAACCACTATTAACATTATTAGGTAAAGCATTTTATAAACATCTTTTTTATCCTAAAGCAGCAATGGATTTTAATGTGAGAGGGATTGCTTATGTGGGATTTTTGTTGCACCCCGATGGAAGTATTACGCAGCTTCAATTGATGAAATCGAGTGGGGCGGATGTGTTAGATCGAGCAGCGATGAATGCAGTTTCGCTTTCTGCGCCTGTTAAGGGTGTGAATCAGTATCTTTCGGAAGAAAAATTTTTAGTGTTGGGCGTGATTTTTGGTTGACCCTTCTTAAGGGCACCTCTATAAATTGCTCTTTTGCGTTATAACTTCGTTGCGCTCATTTTTAAAATGCTCATTTATTGGCGTATAAACTCCGCTTTTAAAAATTCGCGCGCCTCGTTCTAACGCAAAATAGCTAATTTCTAGAGGTGCCCTTAATATTTCCTTAATCTTTCCTCTGTAAAATAGTTATTAAATTTCCCTCATTAAGGTGCATTTATGCAAGAAAGAAAAGACTTCATTAAAGAACTGAAAGGCCACAAAGAAAAACGTGATACCGCTGTAAAACAAGACAAAGTGGATATTCAAGCATCGCTTGATTATGAAGAATTATTAAAAATAATACGTCTTGATTTTGCAAAAGATAGTAATGCCAGAGTTCTTATGCTTGATGCGCATAATGCATTGTCATCTGATGAGAAACTGCGCGCAGGAAGAATTGCCAGCAATGAATTATACAAAACACCCGATAAACCTAAGCTCATTCCATTAAGTGATATTGAACAATCCGAAGTTAAAGCATTAGAAACTGTCATTCATGTGCAGCGCGAATTAAAAAATCCAGAAGCAAGCAGCACACTCGCAGAAAATTATTTTCATCTTGCAAAATTTTATGAAAAATCTGATTCTAAAAAATTCCAAGAAAATATTAATCAAGCAATCAAATTAAAATATGTTCCTGCAATTATTTATCGCGCAGAGCAATATTATTTTGGATTAGATTATGATGATGAAAAATCCACGCAACAAGTTCCCAATGTTTTATCTGCTATTTCTTATTATCAAAACGCTGTTAAAGAAATCACAGCACAGTTACGCGAACGTAATCAACCCAATCAATCGGTTGCTGAAATGACAGTGCGCGCTAAAAAAAATGAAGAATCAAATAAATTATTAGATGAAATAAAATTACGACTTGAAAATTTATGTGTTGCGTGTAATGAAAAAGAAGTTAAAGAAATTGAAGCAACGCTTGCAGATATTAATAACGAAAAACGTGCGTTGCAAAAACGAAAACTTGAATTGGATGAAGCGCACATAAAATTAACTATCCCTACTGCAGCTAAATTAGATCAAAAGACCTATCAGAAATTAGTTGAAGAACATAATCAACGCACACAAAAAAATGTTAAGCAATGGGCTGAGTTAGCAACACAATATCAACCCAAAGATGCGAAAGCAGCAAATAGTGCGGAAGAATTCGATGTATTAATGAAAGCATGTGAGCACGGTGAAGCTACTTCGTATGAGCGGTTGATAGACTATTTCACATTATTTGATAAAGAAAATAAAGATATCTTAAGCTTAGACCATGCTTACGAAGGTTTGTTCACGGGTGATTTTGAATCGCAGAATTATTGTCTTAGAGAATTTTATAACACTTTTTCCCGAACGTTTGATAACTATTCTTCTTGGAGTTACAATAGATTGTCATCTTTCGCAACTACTTGGTATAAGTTAGATAACGATAGAAAATTATATGTTGTACTTCGTGTCGCTAAAAAAGCAGTGCAAATTTATCAAGAATATAATGGGACAGTTCTGTCGAACGATTATAATTCTTATCAAGGGTGGCAGGCACATGATACAACCATACAAAAAAATTCTGATGTCGCAAAACTTTTCAAGCAATGGTTTTTTAAATTATGTAAAGAAAATGCTGGACCTGTTCATCAAAAATTAAATTCAAACAATGCAAAAGAAAAATCTTCTGTTGCAATAACAGCCGCTGGTAGTGTCGTCATGTTTTCTGCACCTTCATCAGCAGCAAGCATTGATTCAAAAGATGTTAAAACAAATTCAGCTGCAGCAGCTGCTTCTGCAACAGCAACAACAACAGCAGCAGCAGTTTTGCTTCCTGATTCTCCTGAAAAAAGAAGCGATCTATTTATAGCTGCATGCTGCGATCCAAAACAATTTTCAACAATGAGAGCGCTTGTAGAAGCAAAAGAAAATCCTGTGAGTGTGAATGCGAAATACTCGTCAGGTAGAACAGGTAGAAATCCTACCGGCTTAATGTGTGCTTTTAACAATGATAATAAAGAGGGTATTAATTATTTATTGAATCATCCAGAGATTGATCTTCTTGTGACGTGGAATCTTTCTGCTGGTATTGGTACTGCAGTCGATTTTGCTATGTTTCCATATAAATGGAAACAAGATGTTTATGATGAAAAAACAACAACGCCCGATATGTTTGTTAGAGTCATCAAAATTCTTTGCAGACAAGCTGTACGCGATTTTGATTTTGAAAAATTCAAAAAAGTGCAAGAGTATATTAAAAAATATCGCAATAAATTAAGTGCAGCACAGATGAGTGAGTTAGAAAATAATTCTGACTCTAGGGATTTTGTTAAACACTGTTTGAAGCATGCCGCGCAAGATTTTAATGTTGCTACGTATGATAAAATTTGGAGTTATGTTGAAAGTAGCAAGCGTGCACGCACTATTACTGAACATGGATATCACGAATTAGATAATCATCCTTGTCGATTATTAATGTCAGCTGTGAAAGCAGGCGGAATCAGAAAAATTTCTGCATTAAAATCTATTCCAGAAAGCGATGAAAACTTTTTCTCTGCAATGCTTGAATATGAACGTTTTCTTCAAGTGCTACGTCCTACTTTACGCGATGAAAGTAATGCACGATTAATCGAATTATTTTCAAAAACAAACGATACCAACATGCGTGTTCGCATTGCAGCACTTTTAGAAAAAGCACCCGATGAAAAAGCGCCTAATAAAGTACCTAACGTAGTGGAATTATCAGGAAATAAAAAATTAGAAGCAGAGGGAGCAGAAAAAGTCACTGCGGTGAATGAAGCGCAAAGATCTCATCCCGACATGAAAAAATTGCTTCCTGAAAATTATTTAAGATTGTATAGAATGTATAAAGAATCTCATCCAGAAAAATCGTATACCTACTTAGAAAAATCATCTGAATTAAATTATATTCCTGCGTTGTTAGAAAAAGCAGACAATTATGTTCTTGGATTAGATTATGAAAAAGAAGCCACTTCTGCTTTACCTAAAGTTGAAAAAGCAGTGGCAACGTATCAAGCAGCACTCACGCAAATGGTTGAGCAAAAAGAGGGTGACTGTTTTAATGATATTGAAAATGAAATAAAACACTCGCATAAAAAATTAAAACCTGAACGACTTCAAGAATTAGTTGAGCAGAAAAAAATTGCACGATTAGATGATACCGTCAATAAATTAAGAGGACTGTATGTTGCGTTAGGTCAAGATGAAATTAAACGCGTTGAAACATTTATTACAGAGATTCATAAAAAACAATTAGTATTGCAAAAATTAAAAGTTACGAAGCTTGATAAAAGTAAACAAGGCCCCGCGTGGTTTGACTGTGTTGCTGTGTGCAGAGCTTCTGAGGGTGAAGATCCAGTGCATTATCAACACGAAGCATTTCATGCATTAATTAAAGCGTGTGAGTTTGATTTTCAAAATGCGTATCCTGCGTTAACACATTATTTTGAACCTCTCGATGCAAAAAAGAAGGAAGAAGCATTAGGATGTGTTGAAAGTTTTTCTAATGAATCAAATGAAGAAAAAAATATTATTTTTTGTAATCTGAGTTGTCTTGCGAATAAGGCTGAGATGGGATGGATTAAAACAACATCCGCCTATACTGCTTTTAAATCTCGATGGGATACATTAGATGGCGAACAACAACTTTATGCGCAATTGGAATTGATGCAGCGAGCGATTCAATTTTATTCGAGTAAAACAGGGTTTTTTGATACGTCATATCGTAATGTGAGTTCTTATCAATATAGTTATTATAAAAATTATTATAGTGAAAGCTTGCAGCTTCAAAATAATACTGAGATTGCTAACTTCTTTAAAACATTATTTTTAAAATTATGTCAGACAGGAAAAAAACCTGAACGTGCGCAGCGTTTATCAACTGCTGCGGTGATGAGTGACATGTCTGTTCGTCGTGCAGAAGATGTTTTAGGTGTAGCTGCTATTTCAACTGTGCCGACTGTTGCAAGTGTTGCGACGAAATCAGCATCAGTAGAATTAACGGCTAGCCCACATATGTTTGCGACTGCTGCAACAGCTACAGCTACAGCTACAGCATCATCATCGAATTCTGCAACTGCAGCAGCAACTCCAACTGATCATTCAAATCCGCCAGCTGCTCCTCCCAATAATTCGCCGAATTAAACCAGGGAAAATTCAATGGAAACGCTGGATCTTCCCAGCGTTTTGCAAGCCACGCCGAATAATGCAACATGCGTAATGTGCGTAAAGACTCAATTAAATAAATTTCACGCGGATTGAATTCATGAAACTCTTCATAACCATTTAAAATATGATTGAGTTGTATTTTTCGCTGAAATTCATCCCCGGATAATAACATCCAAATATCTTGAATGGCAGGACCTGTCATACAATCATCTAAATCGACAATGTGAGGACCAGCATCATTCCACAAAACATTTCCTGCATGTAAATCACCGTGTAATCGAATGAAATTTATTTCACTGAGATGTTTGAAATGTTCTGCTATTTTTTCTAAAACAGTTTCAGCAGTACGAATAAATTTTTCTTTTAAAAAATCAGGAATGAAATTATTTTTTAATAAAAAATCTAACGGATGCAGTCCGTACATATCAATGCCCAATGTGGGACGATGATGAAATTTTTTTGAAGCACCGACAGCGTGTAATCGTCCGAGAAAACGTCCCATCCATTCGAGTTGTTCTTTATTTTCTAATTCAAATGCGCGTCCGCCCCAACGTGGAAAGAGTGCAAATCGAAATTCTTTGTAATGATGTAATGTTTCGCCGGTATTATTTTTCCACGGTGAAACAATGGGAATATCATGTTCTGTTAATTCACAAGAGAATTGATGTTCTTCTAAAATGGTTTCATCACTCCATCGGTGGGGGCGATAAAATTTTGCAATCATGGGTGCAGCATCTTCGATACCGATTTGATAGACGCGATTTTCAAAACTATTCAGTGCAAGTAAACTTCCACTGCAAAGTAACCCGACGCTTTCAATCGCTTCGAGAATTAAATTTGGATCTAATTGTGCGTAGGGTGTCTGATTCATAGTGCGCGAATTCTATCATATTTTTTGTTATGATGTTTCGTCAAAAAAATCAGGAGGATGTTATGAAATCTTTTTTCAAAAAAATCATGTTTATTGTTATCAGTGCAAATTTGTTGTGTAGCGCAGTGTATGCAGAAAATAAAGGAGAATCTTTTCTGTTAGCAAATAAAACAAAACCAGGTGTGGTGACATTAGCTGATGGTTTGCAATATAAAATTTTAACGCAAGGTAACGGTGCAAAACCGACTGAAAGTGATGTGGTGACAGTGCATTATTCAGGGACATTAATTAATGGAACTGAATTTGATAGTTCGTATAAACGCGGAACCCCTGCAAGTTTTCCAGTGGGTGGAGTGATTGCGGGTTGGTCTGAAGCATTAAAATTAATGCCTGTCGGTTCAACGTGGATGCTTTATATTCCTGCTTCACTTGCTTATGGTGAACAAGGTGCGCCGCCGAGTATTGGTCCAAATGAAACGCTTATCTTTAAAGTCAATTTAATTGCGATTAATAAATAATTTTATTTTTAATCATGCCGGCGCGTGCTGGCATGATTTCTTTTGTACAAAATAAATTCTTGATAATTGAAATTTTTTTGTGCATGATAATTCTCGTTTTTGAACAGCATGAGGGATATTCTTATGAGTTCAGCTCGACGATTGGGAAGTACTGCTGCTGTAAATGTTCAATTGGCAGCATCACCTACGATGCTTGCGATTCCTTCTGAGGCATCCGTGTCTCCCATGCCATCACCTATCAATGCAGCAGGCGGAGCAGGCGCTCATGAAATGCGCGAAGAGGATGATAGTAATAATCCGCTCTCTCCAAAAGTAGGCACAAGAGCTCTAAAGCGTGTTTCTCCCCGCGTAGAAGTAGCAGCAGCGGATAGTGATGAGGAAGATAGCAAGCAAAGAGAAGCGAATGAAAAAAATAAAAAAGAAGTTCTTGCGCAAGAAGAAGAATTTCGTCGAGAGGCTGCTAAAAGAAATCCATTTATGCAGCAGGTAGCGGATGAACAAAGATTTTGTCCAAAATTAAAGTGCGCCATTTTATAATTTTTTATTTAACACCGTCATCGTCAATCGATTCACAGAAATTATTTTTTTTTCTTCATTCACAATTTCAATTCCCCACACGTGTGTGGATTTTCCAATATGAAAAGGTTTTGCGGTTGCGAAAACATATCCTTCACGAATAGAACGAATGTGATTGGTATTAATATCTAATCCCACACAATAAAAATAATTTTGATCGACACACATGTTAGCTGCTGTACTTCCAACAGATTCTGCAAGCACACAGGACGCGCCGCCGTGCATAATTCCAACGGGTTGTTTGGTACGATGATCAACAGGCATTTTTGCAACAAGAAAATCATCACCGATTTCAGTGAATTCAATTCCTAAATGTTCCATCATCGTATTTTTTCCGCGATCGTTTACAAATGAAACGGTGATGTCGTGTTTCCAAATTTTCATGAAGTGCCTCGCAAATTTTAATTTATTTCATCATTAAATCACGAATTTTGTCTAATGCAAATTGCGAGCGAATCCGAGCCGCGCGCGTCAGCAAGCGTGTATGCTCTAACTCACTTCTCGGTAATTAAAAATTTGTACACGCTTGCTGACGCGCGCGGCTCGGATTCGCTCGCAAAAGTTTTTATACTGGAGCAGGTGCTGCTGTAGTGGAAGTTAATTCTGTTGCTGTCGCTAATTGTGAATACGTTGTTGTTTGCGCATCACGTTTCGTTCGGATGAGTGTTTCTCGGCAAGTGCGCATATTAGTGTATGCAGCAGGTATTGCAAATGCGATTGTGCCTAATTGCATTCCTAATCGTGCCCAGAAAGTGAATCGGGCTTGTGCAGCAAAAATGATAGAAGTGATTGCAAGTGAGAGGGGACCGGCGACTTCACCGAGATGTTCAAAGAAATCACCCGCAAGTGCCATTTGTTCAACGCAATCTAATGGAGGAGTGACACCATTAGCTAATTCATTAGAGGATTTTCTTTCTATATGTTGATAACGTTTATTCACTTGATAGTGACAATACGCAGCGCCAAATGCAAAAAGTACACCCAGCATTCCAAAACCAAATCCATAATAAGAAAGACCTAAAATATCATCGATAGCAATATCACCTACAATTTCAGACACGATAAGCGAATCAACAATATTTCCAATCCAATAAAGATTGCCAATGCCGCCTGAAATTAATTCACCTACCATGTTGAGTCGAGTCCAACAATCGCTTTTTTTATTTCTTTGTTCGTCTTCATTTGCAGGTGCTAATCCTGCATTGGCTCTATGCATGTTCGTTTCCCATGTGCGTTTTTCAGTAACAGAAACAAGGCCGCTCAGCATTAAGAAAACCATTTTCCATATCACTGCAGCTGCAGATGAACGTAATACATTTTTTTTGTCAGCAATATAATTAATTACAAGCGCAGGTGAAGAAAAATAATCGCATGTGTAATGAATAAATCCGCAATTCAATGCGGCTCTTTGTGTTTTTGTTAGCGTAGAATGAGATGACGTTCCATTTTGTGTTTGCGAAATATTGGGTTGGTGATTTCTATTTTTAATCGCTTCTGCATAAGCGTATCCCCACGCTGCAAAGATAGCGACGGCAGCGGCTACTCCAATACCGATAGGAGATAATTCAAATCCGGTAATTTTCAATTTTTCTGGAATGGGAATATCGATTAATTCACCAATGGTGTAAGTGCTGCTGAAAAAACTCGACATGCCTCCCGTTATTTTTCCTGATGTTGTCCAATGGTCTTCTTCGGGGTTGCTGCAAAGGGTTGATACGCAACGCCAACAACGGCAACTTGTCGTCGCTGTGACGCAACAATCTGATGGGGTTTGGGCTGAAGAAAGCACTCTATATTCCACTCCTGAGAATTTTTTTTGTTGAGAATAATTATCAATTGAGGAGAATGCAAGGGAAATTTTATGGGGGTTGTCATGCCAGCTGAATATTTTTATTTTTAATATACCTGAATATAAAAATCACGAAAAAGTTTTTTATTTTCTTTTGGATTTGAAGTCATTTAATAACAGAGTGCATTTATGAGGTGATAAAGGTTTAGTAAGAAAACCATTGATGCCAATTTGTCTTGCGAGTTGTACTGTTTCTTTTTCTTGATGTGCAGTGAGTGCAACAATAGGAACAGAATTATTTTCTCGAATTTTTTTTGCGACTTCCAAACCATCCATTCCAGGTAATTCTAAATCTAATAAAACGAGATCATGTTCAGATGTTAATTTTTGTAATAACTCTTCGCCAGTGGAAACAACTTCAATTTTGCATTTTTTTTCTTCTAAGATTCTTTTCATGGAGTTTGCAGAAACGAGATCATCTTCAGCAGCAATAATATTCAGTTCGTATGTCATATTTTCTCCCGTAGTTAATAGTATAACGGAAAGGGTGAAAATGTGTGAAGTGATTATTTTAATGCTACGTTGAATTCTTGAGTGGGTCGATGAGGTGGATGCAATGGCGAATAATTGGGATTAAAAGGCATTTTAAAAGGATGTAGTGTGAAGTGTGCTGTTTCTGGATGATAGACAAAACGTTTTCTTTCAGGAATAGGTTTGGGAATTAATTTTTTTGTTTTTGTATCTAATTGCACATTGAAAAATAAGCGCGCAGAAATAAAGAGATTTAATGCATCATCAGAATACGTTTGATTCAGCGTGAGAATAAAATCTTCATATTTTGAAGCAAAATAAAGTCCCGTATTATTTTTTAATTTTAAAAAGTTTTTAGGGATAGATTGAATTTCTTTTTCATCAGTGATGATTTCTTTTTCTTCTTTAAATCCAGGAGTTGTTATGTCATATTTTTTGGGGCGTATTTTAAACATTCTATTATAACATTGATACGCTGCTGCTGTGTCGAGTTTTCTTTTTTGAATATAATCGCGCATTCTTCGTGCGGATTGCATTAATGTTAAAAAAGATTCAGGTAAATCGAAAAAAACAATACTAAATCCTGCGGTATGGTTTTCTGTTTTATCTTTGTATTTTCCTAAAATCGCATCAAGAAAATTTTCTCGTGGAAATGTGACAATTTTCCGTAAATTTTTAATGGCGTAAACATGACAACAGGCATCGGATTGTAAATGTGTGATGTTCGTGCAAAACACAACATTATTTAAAAACGCAGGATCTAATTTTTTCATAACATGTTTGATGAAAGCTTTTAGATAATCTAATTTAATAAAAGGAGTTGCATCGTTCATGCTATCGATCAATACAATGTAAAGTTTATTTTGACGTTTTTCTAAATACCATGCGTGATGATGTAATTCTATTCCGTAATCTAAGCAGACCGTTAAATATAAATAATTTTCAGTGGATTGTGAAAATAATAAAATCGCTTTTAAAAGATTTTTAAAGTTGGCATCGTCATCTTGTATTGCATAAACATTATCAATTTTTTTCTTTTGAACGAGTTTTTCTAATATCATCGCAACGCCGGTGCTGAGTGTAATATTGTCTTTTTCTTCGGAATACATTCCAACAAATAATTCTAAATTTTCCACCGCAACTGTTTTTGCATCGTCATCGACGGTGCTTTCTTGTGATGAAGATTGTGATTGCGAACTTGAAGATGCTGATTGTGATTGGGAACCTAAAGAATCTTGAGAAGAATTTTCTCCACTTGTTTTTTGATCTTTCAGATCAGAGAGCGTTCTTAATTTTTTTGTAATCGTGGTGGAAGTGGAAGTAGCAACAGCGGCTGTATCAGTGCCGTTACTTCCAGATTTACGTTTATGACTTTGCATTATTTAAAATGATTGGCTTCTTTTTTGTTGAGGTTCTGGAATAACAAAATTATGTGCTTCGAGTGTTGCGCGTGCGCGACGTTGTGCTTCATTGCAGAAAGTAGGAAGCTCCTTAAAATTAAGATTTGCTAACATAGTGCGGCAATGTGTTTCTTCCATTTCCCAATCAAATGTCCCTTTAGGTTGTAATACAGAAATTATTTTTTGGGAAGTGTCAGTGGGTG
Organism: Gammaproteobacteria bacterium; assembly: GCA_013287845.1. GTDB lineage: Bacteria > Pseudomonadota > Gammaproteobacteria > DSM-16500 > DSM-16500 > JABDDA01. Next base: position 14,821 of record JABDDA010000004.1, on the reverse strand, counting down.
CTAAAAATTGTGCGAGATAAAAATATTCCATCGCGCGTTTTGCTGTTTTCACATAATCAGGAAGATTGTTACGATTATATAATGTTTCCCAATCTTTTTGATCTTTATCTGTTAAATGAGTTGTTGTTGCTCTGTGTTGATAGCTAGCAGATTCCATTTCTGCAACCGCTGCGCTGTAATAACCGAGTGTCCAAAATAAATTTCCAATGTTTTTTGCATCTGCTTTAATTTGATCGACAGCGGCAGATCCATTGGTTGGTGTACTTGCTAAAGAAGTTTGATTGCGTGTTAAGCGTGTTAATAATGCATCATAAAAATTGAGTTCGCAGGCTTCATCTAATTTTTTTTCTGTGAATAAAACTGAAGCGCGGAATTGATCAATAGGATTTAAGGTATGAATATCATCAACAGATTTTAATTCTTCGCTTAAGCGAGCGCTATTGTGTAATAAAGTTTGAAAATGTTTTTTAACGGAAGGCGTCGTTTCACAGAAATATTTGAAGTCATGATTTTCTGCAAGTGTCGATAAAGTTTCTGGAGAATATCCTTTGATCGCAGTAATTAATTCTTTTGTTGATCCACGCTTAATATCGAGAATGATTTGTGCTGTGTGAACAGGGCTCACTTTTTCATCTGATTTTTTTTCTGCTGGCATAGTTTCATCCTCTTATTTTGGTTGCGCAGATGGCGATGTCGACTGTTGTGCGTCTGCACTTGCTCTTGCTGCAGCGGTAGCCGCAGCGGTCGAGAATGATACCACAACTTGAGGTTCTCGCACAGGCAAAGTAGGTTGTTCGCCTGTTGCAATATTACTTAAGCTTAAGTGGCTGACAGCAGGGGGTGTTGTATGCAGTGTTTGTAAGACAACTGTCGTGGTGGACGGGACTGCGGTCGCTGTTGTTGTAGCAGGGGGTGGGATTGCTGCTGCCGTCGCTGCTGCTGTGTTTGTATTTGTAGCGGTAGCGGTGGGTGCTGTAATAAGGGTCGAAGTAGAATGTGGCCACCGTGATGCTTTAGCATGTGTCATGATGTTTGCTTTTACTCCCGCACCAAGCTTGTCTGGAAAGGGATGAGTGGGTGGAACAATAATGGGATGAGGGTGCATACTAAAATTGATTTCTTTTACTGTGTCTAATAATGCATGGGTTGCTTTTTTCAGTGTTTCATAATAATCCTCATGACCTATCGTGAATTGAAAACCTGTTGTGTGTTCCCATTGTGCCTTTGCTAAATAATAATTTTCTAACGCGAGTTTTAGTGCATTCATTTGTCCAGCAGAAAGATGACGTAATTCAGAAGTGTGTTTTGATTCAGGATTTTCATATTTTTCAATTTGTGTTTCGAGTGTACGAACAAATCCTTCGGGTGATTGTATATAACGAACAAGATCTTTTTCGAGCGCTTTTACTGTATTGGGTGAAAGTGCAGATAATTCAGATCGCGCTCGTGTGAAGGGATCTTTATATTTCATCATTTCAGATGAAAGCACTTTTAAAAATTCTTCATGCGATACGGTGAGTGCTGTAAAAACAGCGTTTTTTTCTTTTTTATTGAGTGCTTGTAACTCAGTTATCTTTTTTTGTAGATCAGTAAAATCTAATGGTTCTTCTTTATTTAATTTTTTAATTTGTTCTGCAAAATAATTTCCAAAAGGAACAAAGAGTGCAGAAGGATTTTTATTTTCTGCGAAAATTTTTAATGAAGTTAAGATTAATTCCAATTCTTTTTTTTCATCAGGTGTTGGTTTTTTCGCGCTGGATTTTTTAAAAACGCCTGCTGCGCTTGTTCTTTCGGCGATTTCTTTTTCTAAGGCAATTATTTTCTCTTTGAATTGCGTGCAAATAGTATCGGCGTGAGATTCAGTTTTTGTCCATTGTTCTTTTAATTTGTCATCTAGGGGAAAGGTAATAAATAAATCCAACTTGTTGAGTAAAAAAATGCGAGTCGATTTTTCGAGTGTTTTTAAATCTTCTGTTGCTGTTTCGTACGCTCTTTCTGCAGTAGAAATTCGATCAATGCGGGGCGTTAATAAATCTGCTGGCATCATTCCTTTTTTGGGATGTTCTTTTGTTTTAGCATCGGTAATGCTGGAGTTAGATTGTTGTTGTTTTACTCTTGTATCTCTGCGCAGTTTTAATAATTGTGCGCTGCTTATTTCTTCGGGATAAATTCTTAATTCTTTTTCATCGATGATAAGAATACTCGCGTTATATTTAACTGCTTTTCTTTCATCATCCGCTGTAAAATTTCTGTCATCGAGCATGCGTTGTAAATCTCTTCTTCGTTGTGCTTCTTTATTTTCTAATGTGGAAATGATATTTATTTTTAAAATAATAGATTCTTCGTGTGGATTAGGAATTTTTTTTGGAGATGCTGCTGCTGTTGCAGAAGCGGCTGCAGTGGCAGCGCTAGCTGTGCTCGAGGCAGTTGAGGCACGTCTTTGGGGAGGTTGTAAATATTTGCCTGATTTTGACATAGTTATTGTTCCTCGTTTTTTTATTCCTACTCTATGAATTATAGCGCATTGAGCTAGGTTGGTTTATTTTTAATATAAAACAGAGGGGTACAATAATTATACTAGCTAATGGGAGGCAGTATCAGTAGAATAAAAAGGATTTTTAACTATTATCTAAGGAAGGATCTTATGAAAAAATTAACATTAGTTGTATTCGCATTATTGTTATCTGCAAGTAGTTTAGTGTTTGCTTCTTCAATTCAATCGTTAAACAAATCTCAAGTGATGAAAGCGCTGCAAGATAAAACAATCACGACCATTTCTTTGGTAACAATGAATGGCAAACTCATCGATAATTCATTTACTGGTTTTTTTAATAAGAAAGGCGAATTACAAGGTGAGCTTGCTTCAAAACCAGAAAATGAACCTAAAAAAGATCAAGGTAAATGGATGGTGAAATCTGATGGAACACTTTGTGCAACATGGAGTACATGGAACCAAAAGAAACCTATTTGTGTAGCTGTTTATAAACTTACAAATGGGATGGTTTTAGTGAATCAACAAAATAGAAAGCTTGAAACGATTGTGTTAGATGAAAATATCAAAGAAGGCAATCAACTTTAATTTTTATCTTTCATAAAAAAGCCCCAGATTTTGGGGCTTTTTTTTAAAATAATTTTTTTCCGTTTGGAACGGTAGGATCGACAGTCATTAAACACACGTCTCCATTTGTATCTGGAAATCCAACGAGTAAAAATTCAGATGTAAATCCCGCAATATTTTTTTCAGCTAAATTGATGCAGCCCACCACTTGTTTTCCAATTAAAGAATCAATCGTGTAATGCGTTGTAATTTGCGCGGACGTTTGTTTGGTTCCAATCATTTCACCAAAATCGACCCACACTTTGTAAGCAGGTTTTTTTGCGCGAGGAAAAGGTTCTGCTTTAATAATTGTGCCGGAACGTAAATCTACTTTTTCAAATTCATCGTATGAAATAGTCATGTGAATACTCCTTTTTGGAAATGAATCATGCGCGATAGATGATTCCAATTCCACCAATTAATTGAATTTTTTCGGCGCCGCTTTGTTCGCAAACTTCATCAAATAATGCGTGTCGTACTTCACGGTCTTTTTCATGAAATTTTATTTTAATGAGTTTGTGGTCTTCTAATCCGCGATTAATTTCCTTTTTCACATTTTCAGTCAATCCATTATTACCAATCATTACAATCGGTTTTAATTTGTGTGCCTGCGCTTTGAGGTGTTGCTTTTGTTTGGGTGTAAGGACCATGTGCTGTGCTCTTAATAAAAAGTACAAGACACTAACATAATGATGCGAGATATCCAATGGGAATAAGGGGAATTTTCGCTGTTTTCTGAGATGATTTCTGATAATATGCAGCCTCATTTTCTCAAAAAGGAGATCGTTCACATGTCAAAAGCAAAAGATACAAAAAGGGATACTAAGAAAAAACCGCTTAAAAATTTAAAAGAAAAACGTGCAGCAAAAAAAGAAAAACGCGATAAATAATTTTAGGTAGGATTTATATGAGGCAATGATATTTTCGTTGCCTCTATTCATAGTATGAAAAAAGCCGATGTTATTATCATAGGGGCAGGCGCTGCTGGATTGATGTGTGCCATAGAAGCAGGCAAGCGAAATCGCAAAGTGGTTGTGCTTGAGCAAGCTAATAAACCAGGCAAAAAAATTCTGATGTCGGGTGGCGGTCGTTGTAATTTCACAAACTATCATATCAAGCCAGAAAATTATATTTCTCATAATCCACATTTTTGTAAATCAGCATTAACTCGTTATACACAATGGGATTTTATTGATTTAGTAAAAAAACATCATATTCCTTTTCATGAAAAAACATTGGGACAATTATTTTGTGATGATAAATCCCAAGCCATTTTGAATATGTTGCTATTAGAGTGTGAAGAAGTCGGTGTTGAAATTTATTTAAATACTAAAATAGAAAAAATTGAAAAAGAGAGCAATCATCATTTTAAAATTATGAGTAATCGTAACGATTTTCATTGTGAATCGTTAGTGATTGCAACAGGGGGATTATCTATTCCAACCATGGGCTCAAGTCCTTTTGGATATAAAATTGCAGAACAATTTGATATTCCTGTTTGGCCAACACGTGCAGGATTAGTGCCATTCACATTAGATGCAAAAGAAAAAGAAAAATTATCTGAACTTTCGGGTGTTTCAGTAGATGCTCTCGTGAGTAATAAACACATTCGTTTTCGTGAAAATATATTGTTTACGCATCGTGGATTAAGTGGTCCTGCTATTTTACAAATTTCATCGTATTGGCAATCAGATGAAACAGTCACAATCAATTTGCTTCCAGAAATAAATGCATTTGAAATGCTGAAATCAGAAAAAAAATTGCAGCCGAAAAAACAATTAAAAACAATTATGGCGGATTATTTACCTAAACGTGTTGTCGATATTTTTTTAGAAATGACCATCGCAGAAAAAACAATGGCGGATATTTCGCATCAACAACTCGAAGAAATTTCGAACGTACTTAATACATGGTTATTACAGCCCAATGGAACAGAAGGTTATCGCACAGCGGAAGTGACATTGGGTGGCGTTGATTGTGATTCGCTTTCTTCAAAAACAATGTCAGTGATTACGATTCCCGGATTATTTTTTATTGGGGAAGTGGTTGATGTGACAGGGTGGTTGGGTGGATATAATTTTCAATGGGCGTGGTCGTCGGGTTGGGCGGCAGGGCAGGAAGTATAAATTTTATTTTTTTTTGCACCAACACACGATCTAATGCATTTGCAAAACACTGAATTTCTTTTTTGCTGATCACTGAAGGGCCTCCTGTTCTGACGCCGCTGTTGCGTAAATCCGTACTAAAATTCCGTATCGAAAGCCGTTCTTTGATATTCGATTTTGAATATAATTCTCCTCTTGGATTTAAAGCAATACCGCCTTTATCAATCACTGCATCCGCTAATGGAATATCTGCGGTAATCACTAAATCACCCGGTTTTGCATGTTGCACAATTTTATTATCTGCGACATCAAATCCCGCGTTGACTTGAATTTTATGAATAAAAGGAGAAGGAGGCGCAGAAAGCGGATGATTCGAAACTAACGTTAGATTTGTTTCTGTACGAATTGCCGCACGAAATAAAATATTTTTGATGAGGTTGGGGCAAGCATCAGCGTCTACCCAAATGTGCATTGTATTTTGCCTCGTTACTTAATAAAGCCTTAATGTTGGCATATTAGAATAGACGTTTCTGCAAAACAATATTGGGAAAATTTAATATGATTAGATTTGTGTTCTCTGTGCTTAAAGCAATAAAAAAATTCGTGTTCTAATATCCATGGCAGTTTTTTGTCTTGTTATTAGCGAGTACTGCGTGGATTGCTTTGTGTCAACAACAACTTAAAATGGTCAAGCAAGTTTTGCCTCACGCTATTCATCACGGACTTTTGATCAGAGCATTAAGCGATATCAGCATTGAATTGGTTGCTTATAATGATGCCCGACTTACTTATACGGAGCATTTCAACCGCATGCTCAATATCAAGCTCAAATACATTCTGTAGAAATTCCTCTTCATCTTTATCCATTATTTAAAGAAAAATTTATTAAAGTAGGTCACAATAAATTCGCGGTGAAATTCCAAAAACAAAAACAGTTGGCTTATATTCATAGTGAAAAGATATCAGGCGATCAAATGGTATTGCGTTACAGTTATTTAAAATCTTCCGCACCGCGTGATCGATTAAAAGCATTTATCACGGATGTTAAAAAATTTCAAAAAAACATGAAGGGTTATGTTCTTCATGATCAAGATAGTAAAGACGCAGAATTTTCTAGTTTTCTTCAAGAAGTTGACCCCACGTTATTGAAAAAGTTTTTCCCTGAGTGGTGTGGATACTTTTCTAATTATCATGATGTGGATGAGTTTTGTGAGGCTGTTCCAAGGATGGTTTGATATCGGACATTTATTACCTAATTTTATAGCTGCATCACTGCTTCAATTTCAATCATTGCATTTTTAGGAAGCGCTTTAATTTCTATGACGGCACGTGCGGGATAGGGTTTTTGAAATAATTTTTCCATTGATTCATTTACCGCTGCAAAATTATTTAAATCGGTTAAGTAAACAGTAAGTTTGACAATATTATTTAATGTTCCGCCGGCTGCTTTTGTAATGGCTTCTAAATTCATGAAAGTTTGTTTTACTTGTTCTTTAAAATCACCATGCACTAACGCGCCTGTTTTTGGATCCATCGGAATTTGTCCGGAAATATAAATTGTATTTCCTGCTTTAATCGCTTGAGAATAAATTCCAATCGGTGCAGGCGCGTCGTTGGTTTGAATTATTTCTTTTGCGAAGGTTGAACTTGCCATCATGAAAGATAGAAAAGGTAAGAATATTTTTTTCATTTTTAATTCTCCTGATAAGTTGAGAATGATTTTATGTGTTAATGAAAAGATAAACAATATTAAAGTGTTAAAAGTTGTTTGGGCATGTCGATGGCATTATCATCCAAAGGTCCCATCGCATATTCTGCAATTGTCCATTCACATGCGTTTTCAGAAATAAATTTTCTTACTTCTTGTGCACGTGCAGAATGATAGTGATCAACAGAATCTGAGAAATTTCTTTGAAATAATAATAAGCCGGCTTGTTTTCTTAAATTGACATTGTCTAAATTTGCTATTCTTTTGAAAGTTTCTTTTTCTTTTGGTTTTGCCGAAGGAAATAGTGACGGTTGAATATGTCCTTCAAGTGCCTGTCGTTGAGCTTCATCTTGTGTGATGTGATATAAATAAAAAATCATTTCTAATACAAAAAGTTTAATTTTACTTTCTTCGTTCAATGAGATGATTAACACTTTAATAAAATGATTTTGTAATGCGCGAGGTGCAATAATAAAAAGTGAAATAAGATCATTTAATAATTTTTTTGAATCCATTTCTTCGGTAATTAATAATTCTATTAATTTTTTTAATTCAGATAATCTGTAAAATTCTTCTATTAATCCCTTTTCAATCCATTGATAAGAAGCGTCTGTTTCTTTGAAATCTATTATTTTTCTCTGTGGGCGCATGGGTGCTAGATAAGAATGCAGTGGGCTAGGTAGCGTGCTTTTAGTTTTTGATTCAATAAATGTTTTAAAACTCTCAACAACATCGTTGATAACAGGACGCGATTCAGGTTTAGGATGCGTGCATCTTAGAATTAAAACATTAAGTAAGGGATAACAAGAATCTCTTTTAAATGTTGTTATGAGAAGCGTTTCTTTTATTTTTTTATAAATGGCTTTGCTTTCTTGTTCTGGCGAATCATAAGATGCATTTAAAACTTCTTTGAGAACGTTAGCTGCATTCAGAGGTGATATTAAAATATTAAAAAATAAAATACCGAGTGAATAAATATCAGCGGGCATTAAGTCGCTAGGAAAAGGCGTTAAAAATAATTCGGGTGCCATATATTCTAATGTGCCGAGTTTTCTTTTTGAGGATGATGCAATGGGACCAGCAAAATTGAAATCAATTAATACGCCTCGTAAATTATCTGTTAGTACCACATTTTCTTTTTTAATATCACGATGAACCCATCCGCGGGTATGTAAATATTCAATTGCTTTACACGTATCGTATGCAATTCCAATACGATATTCCCAATGAATACTTCTTCCAAAGTAGTCAAAGCAGTCACCGTTAGAATGGAATTCCACTGCAAGACAAGGTGGATCCATGCAGATTGCTAACGGTGTAATAATATGAGGTGAATCGAGTTGCAAAAGAGCATAGGTTTCTTGTAGGAGCTCTGATCTGCGATTAAATTGTTTTAATGCCACTTTTTTATGGTCGAGTGTTGCTTCAAAAACAGTTGCGTAATTCCCTGCGTTATACTTTCTGACAATTGTGAATGCGCTATAAGAATGTGTGTGCGCTAAAAAACATTTTTCATCAAGGCGTTGCAATGCTTCTTTCTCTGCTGCATTTGTAGAAGCGAGAGATTTCATAGTGGTTGTAGTAGAAGATGGAGCGGTGTTGCGCATATTTTTCTCTATTTTTTAAGCGCAAAATTATATCATGCAAATTCTATAAAATAAGCAAAATAATTTTAAACTCTTAAGAAAACCTTAAGGTTTGTGGCGTATGCTTTTTAAAAAATATAACGAGGGTTTGCATATGACTAGTACGCGGTATACAGCATTATCAGCTATTCCTAATGAAACGATCAGTGAAACAGAAAAAACGAGTTTATCTTCGAAATTAATAAAAACTCAGGAAATGTCAGGATTTCAAACCTATTTTGATCAGCATTTTAAAAGATTGCGATTAAGTAAAGATACTCAAAAATATTATCAATTCGTAAAGTTTTTTTATAATTTTTGGTTTGCTGCACCACACAAGCAAATTGAAGAATGGGAAGGAACATTTTCAGAAAGTACAAATACACATGATCAAAAAACTGCATTGCCTTTTTTATCACCCATGACCGCTGCATATGTTTCACCTCCTCTTATGCGAGCAACAGCGTTGTCAGTAAGGCCATTTATGCATAATAGTTTGGATCATGATGAGCTATCACCCCCATCTTATTCTACTGGTTCAACATCAACTGCTTTATCACGATTCCACAAATCAGCTGCTACGCCTGTTCGATCGACAGAGAGATTCCCTGCATCCGCTGCAAGTATTTCTAGAATGCCTGCTTCCATGAATACTGCTGCATCTTCATCGATTTCAATTTCTCGATACAGCGAGCCTTCTGTCGCAGAACAACTCGCACAATTGAGAGCAGAATTGGCATCCACAAAACAAGAAGTGGCATCCATAAAACAAACAGTAGAACAACAAGCGCAAGAATTAAGAGAATTCAAAGTAAGAGTCATTGCATCCATTGTGATTGTCGAAAAATCAGAAGAAGAAAAAGCAAGATTTGAAGAAGAAATGATTAGAATTTATTTGAGCGAATCTCTGTGGACTTTTTATGAAACTATTTTAGAAAAATTAGGTTCTAAGTTAAATGCTTTTCAAATACTACGCAGTAAATTAGTTAAATATTCTTCAACAAAAACATCGGTTGCAGAAACAGCAGGAAGCGCAGCGAGTGTAGTACCTGTTTTTGGTGCTGTAGTAAATGCTGGAGTTTCAGGTGGTACTGCAGCTTATAAAGCTAAACAAATACATGATATGAAACCCATCGTTATGTTTTTTGGTAGTATAACCAATACCGAAAAATTGATAGAAGAATTTGCACGCAGATTAACAATAGCGTTTTCTGACATGTTAAGTATGTTAGATAATGACAGTGTTACAAAAATGGCAAGAGAATTCGTTGCAAAAAAAATTATTAAAATGGTCACTGATGAAATTAACGAAATTTCTCATATGGGACATAAAGACAAATTAAAAATTATGTTTGCTCGTGTGACGCGAGATGAAAAAGAATGGTTAAATGATTCAGTTACATTTAACAATTCAGTATCATCATCAGTTCATATTGAAAAACCAAGAATTCAAGGTATTTTAAGACGTAGTCCCATTGGTGTGAAATTATGTAAAGTTAGTGAGGGGGACATGACAACATTACAAGCAGAACATGCGGATGCAAAAATTGTAGAAAACAAAGGTTATTATTGGAAAATTCTTCGAGATGGAAAAACAACAAGTGATGATAAAGAGGATACTTTTAAATATCCTTGTCGAGAAGAATTATATTCGGGCGAAGTTATTCCGAAGGGCCAAAAGAAGCATAGTCACAAACGCAGCACTATTGCTGTAGATGGTAGCAACTTGCGTTCACTTCAAAGTTCTCCTGATTTAAGTAGCAAGTCTGGGGATAGCAAAGATAGATCGCCATCATCGCCCAGTTCTCCTAGTACATCTTTAAGAAGTGGTAGCATGAATTCAGGTTCTGCTGCTCTTCCTACACTCAGTTTGATTTCATCAGCTGCTGTGCCTCCTCCTAATAATGTTGCTGTAAGTTTATTTGGATCATCGCCTACTGGAGCAGGGGGATTTGGAACACCTTCTGCAGCAGTGGTGAGTGAGCAATCAAATGGGATTATTTCGAAACCTCCATCATTTAATACTTGCTCATAAATAATTTTCAAACGAAACCCATTTTCTAAAATGAACAATGGGTTTTTTTATTTTCATTGTTTATAATCAATTTTATTTTTTCGAAGAAAATTTTATGCAAAAAAAATTTTTAGTTCCCACTTTAATCGGAAATATTTTAGAATTTTATGATTATTGTTTGTATGCCTATTTTGCGTCTGTCATTGCAAAATTATTTTTTCCATCCTCAGATAAATCCACTGCTTTAATTGCTGCATTTTCAGTATTTGCTGTTGGATTTTTAATGCGTCCATTGGGCGCAATTTTATTTGGTTATTTAGGTGATCGTTATGGCAGAAAAAAAACATTAGCGTATGGAATTATTTTAATGGCAAGTTCTACTGTATTCGTAGGATGTTTACCAACGTATGCAACACTTGGTGCGTTTGCAATTGTTCCACTTGTTTTATGTCGGTTGATTCAAGGATTAGCTGTCGGCGGAGAATTTTCTGGATCGCTTGTTTACATGATAGAACATGCAGGAAATAAACGTCGTGGCATGTACAGTAGTTTAGGAATTTTTAGTGCGAATGTCGGTGTGTTATTTGCATCCTGTGTCGCGACATTAATTAGCAAGATTTTTTCTGAACCGGAATTGTATGCATGGGGATGGCGAGTTCCATTTTTATTAGGAACATTTCTGGGCGTAATAGGATTTTATTTTCGATTAAAAATGCCAGAAACACCTTCTTTCGCTGCATTAAAAGAATCGCAAACGATACTTCAAAATCCAGTGCGTGTTGCATTTCAACAAAATTCATTTCAAATTTTAAAAGGAATATTATTAGCTTCGTTACCGGCATTAGGATCGTATGTTTTATTTACTTTTTTTCCTACGTATTTACATACTTATTTAGGCGTGCCACTGGATAAAGCATTATTGATTAATAGTTTTGTTTTGTTATTAAATATTACGACATTACCTTTCATTGGCATGTTATCTGATCGATATGGAAGAAAACCTATTTTAATTTTAGGTGCGATTGGATTTTGTTTGTTTTCTTACCCACTATTTTTATTTATTTTATCTGGAAAAACTTTTTCTATTTTGATTGGACAAAGTGTTTTAGCAATATTACTTTGTTTTGTCACGAGTGTTGCACCTGCTGTGTTAGTAGAATTATTTCCAACGAATATTCGTTATACCGCGGTGTCATTTCCTTATAATGTTGCGAATTCTGTTTTTGGTGGAACAGCGCCGATGGTAGTCGCGTATTTAATTGCAAATACAGGCAGTTTATTAGCGCCGAGTTTTTATTTAATTGCAGCAAGCATTGTGATGTTGATGATTCTTTTGAATATCAGAGAAACCTATCAGCTACAGTTAGCATGATTTTTTTCGTGAATACATGAAAAAAAAAATAGCTGTAACAGCTATAATTAAAGTGTGGAAATACCTTTCTTCAATTTGGAGGGTGCCGCCATGATGGGTAAAAATGGTTGTACATTTGCAACGTTAAGTCCATTTGCATTGGGATTAGCTTTAGGCGTTATCAAAGGTGTGTGCTTGATAGTGTTAGCCTATGCTGCATGGATATTTGGTTTTGGAATGCCAATGGTTGAACATGTTGCAAGCTATTATCATGGATATCATGCGAGCTTTGTTGGAGGACTTGTGGGTGGTGTGTATGGGTTAGTCGGTGGATTTATTTTTGGATATGTCTACGGATTTTTATATAACTTTTTTATGCATCGCTGCTGTGGAAAAGACTCAGAATAAAGTGAGTTAAGATATTCATATGATGCAAGTAAAAAAATCGGGGAATTCCGAGGTGGTTGTTTGATTTTTTGTAAAAAGCAGGATAAAAATCATTTCTTTTCTTTTTTCTCTATAAAAATTATTTTTAAATTTTTAATGTGAAATTTAAAAATGGTCCCTGAACACTATAATTACTGAGTGTATGGCTCATTGTTGCAACAAAAATTCCTCCTGTTTCTATTCCTTGATTAGGCACTAAAGAAGCAGGTAAATATTGGCTGATCGCATTAATATAAACAGCGGCTTGATAACCTGCTGCAATAGTAAGTAATGCATTATTTTTTAAAGCGTAAGTATAATTTATTCCTAATTTCGCATCAAAAGCAGGAACAGTTTGATAAACGCGATCGTCTGCAATGGTTTGACTGTTAGATGTTTGGTTATAAACAGTTAACAATTGTTGTGCGGAAGAAACATAACCCGTTTTAGAATACATTGATCCAATTAAAGCAGAAACAGCGGCTTCTCCAAAAAATCCAAAACCAGATTGTGTTGTGTTATCTGCATAAATACCAAAACGTGGACCGACACCTGTAAAATTAGAAACAACATTTTGATTCACATGAAAAGGGCCCGCATAAGTGCCTGTCGTATTTCCAGAATAATTCGCGATCACATTTTCACGCAGAAAAGCGGTGCTTAAACCACCAAAAAAACGTAGATGAACAGACTCACCTATTCTTATAAATTGCCCCACATCTAAATTCACCACATCATAGTTAAATGTGACTTTGCCTGAAGCATTACGAATGGGAATACCTGAAGGACCAATTTCATAATCAGGACCAAGAAAGTATGAATTGCTATCTGTAGAAATAGAAGAAGAATCATTGGTGCTTAAATGTGTCCAATTTAAATTAACATCGACATCTTGAATATTAGGAAAAATATAACGTATTCCTAATGTAAAACCGGGAGAATAAGAGGGTTGTATTTCTTTTTCTGTCCATGAAGGAGATTGTAGCGGGAGTCCTTTATTATAAATAACATAATTTAAATTGCTTGCACCTGGTTTTAACCATACTGCAGCAATACTGTATTCCATTCCGGGTTTTAATTTGGCAGTAGCAAGAGAAGTCGAGTTTGCAGCATAGGCATTCAAAAAATTTAAAGAAATGCCAAGTGCTGATGCGATTATTAATAAATTTTTTGTCGTCATGAGAAATTCCTTTTAATCAATTCCAAGAAAATTTTAATGATTGCTAAAAATACCTGAATGAAAAAATTATTCAAGAAGTAATTTTGGAGTTATTGTTGACTGTTCATTCTGTATTTCTAGATAATAAAGTTTGCAAGTAAATCTCTATTTGTGTCACAGTAATTGTTTGGCTGTACTAGTGGAAATTTTTAATATTCACAGGGGGTTTTTAATGCGTAAATTAAGTCTTGTTCTTATGTTGTCTGCTGTATTTTCATTACCTGTTTTTGCTGAAGATATTTCACCTGTTTCTCCTCCTGCAGCTGCTCCCGCTACTTCTGCAGCTGTGCCTGCGTCTACATCTGCACCTGTTTCGGCATCGATGCCTGTTGATGTTTCAAGTGGTAAACCTTGCGGAGTCATTGCAAATGCGTGTTTGTCAGCAGGGTTTGTTCGCACAGAGATAGAAGGTAAAAGAATTTGGGAGGATTGCATGAAGCCCGTGATTCTTGGGCAAGCGGTGAATGGTGTGACAGTAGATTCAACCGTAGTGAAAGCATGTCAGGTTCAAAAATTAGAAGAATTACAAACAGAATTGAAAGAATTGCAAAATGCAATGTTGAAATCTTCTTAATATCAAGGAGGGGTTATGTTTAATTTATCAAGCAAACATTAACCCCGTTTTTTTTATTTTAACGCCACTTGACTCTTTTTCTTAATCCTATATAAAGCACAATTCATTTTCACGCCCAAAAAATAATAGGATAAAAAATATGCACGCTCGTCTTTTTAGAAATTTACGAAAATCTTCGCCCCACATCCGATGTCTTTCGACTGCAGCGCAACCGCAATCACAGCCACCCGTATTGCTACTTGCTAATATTTATTCGCGTAATTATGCACGACGTCTTTTTCTTGATGACCATGCTAAAGAGTTTAAAGAAAGAGGGTATAACTTATTTATGGGTGAGGGAATGGGAAAACAGAAAACATTGCAAGAAGAAGTCGCTGTTGCAAAAAGAAATGAAGCAATGATTCAAAGACTCATTGAAGTGAATCCCAGTATTACTAAAATATTACGAAACCGTTTTCAATTCACTCACGAACAAGTGAGTGCAGCTTGCAAAAGTTATCTGGAAAAAACACCGGGTACCCACGACATGCCGCGCGATGCGTTCATTCATTTTATAGAAAGCTTTGATCACAATGCTGTTTCATTTTATAAAAGTTTAATTGCAAATAATTTTTTGTATCAAAATTTAGATTTGAATTATTATCCTGATGAATCAAGACCGATAGGCAGTCCTGGTGATTTAGAATTTAGAGGTGAACAATA
>JABDDA010000003.1 GCA_013287845.1 Gammaproteobacteria bacterium | reverse complement strand
ATTGTCTTTCTACATCAACTAAAGGAGGAATGGCTTTTCTTGTAGGGAGTGAATCAGTAATATTTTTTATCTTTGCATCTAATTTTTCTGCATCACACACTGGAAGTCTTACACAACTTGTTAAATTCGTCTTCATCCGATCAGCGGCGATTCCAACAAAATCAGGCGCGTCGTTATTATCCATCCAATAATTCATCACTGCTTGAAATAATTTTGCGGGTTCTCTTTTTATAACAATATTCTTTTCGAGTTCACCAGGAAAAACTTTTTCTTTTGCACCTGAAAGCATAAAATCAAACCCAACATATTCATTGCGCGAGTTTCCTACTGTCGAACTAATCCCCCCACAAAGACCTTCAACTAAAACAGGATTTCCACTCAGTTGAATTTCTTCATTGGGTAATTCTTTTACTGAAAGATAATCTTTTGCTTCCTCAGGAATCCATCGCCATAAACATTCGCATGGTGGAAGCAAAATCACATGACCTAAATAATCTTGAATAATAGGAAAAAGAACATTGCTTGCTGACATCAGTAATTCTAGTTCTGGTAAAAAGATATTAATTAATTTTGCGTATTCGATTGCTTTATTTTGTTTATCATTGCGATGAGATAATAATTGCACTTCTCTTACTACCTGTAGCCTTACATTATTTCCACTCGGATGAGGCGATAAAATGTTAGCTAACGAATGGGGGATTTCAACAGTAAGTGAATCACTCGCGAGCAAAAGTTTTTTAAGAAATTCCATTACGCTTGGAACATTACTTTGATATAAATCGGATCGTAGGGTTTTATACTGCAAAGTTCTTAAACGAGTTGCTTGTAAAAATTTTGGAATCAATGAATCATCTGTACGAATTTCACAGTTATTTAAAATTAATGTTGTGATATGGGATTCCGCGATGCTGTCCATCCACACAAAAAGAAACTCAGGATAACGACTGTTAGGATCTAGCTGTAATGTTTTTAATGTGCGATTAGTACGAAGAATTTCTGTCAATGCAGGCGTCTCAACATTTCCGTGAAACGCAATAATTAAATGATCAATCGTAGGATCACGTAATGCAGCTTCTGCTTCTTTAAAATCTCTCACCGTGCGTGTGGTGGACATAAGTTTTGCGCTCGTTTTTTTGTGATAGTTAATTATAGCATATTTGCACTGATAAAATGTCATGCCAGCCGAGCGCTTTTTGCGAGAGGGGTAGCATCCAACTTTTAATAAAGACACTGGATGCCAGCTAAAAGCACGCTGGCATGACAGCAATGTCGTTATAATTTTAATTTTTCGATAATGAATTTATTTCCATCTGGAAATGGAAGTGAAGATAAATTAGGAATAGATTCGAATCGAATCATTTGATTTTCCGCACCATGCGGAATGCCAGAAAATTCAGCTATTTTCCACACATCTAAAAAAATCACACGCTCAGGATACACATGATCAAATTGCATAAACGGTTCAGCAGAAATAATATCAATATTAATTTCTTCTTTAAGTTCGCGTTTTAATGCAGAAAAAGACGATTCATTTTCTTCGACTTTTCCACCTGGAAATTCCCACAAATCAGGAAAAGGTTTATGCGGAGGACGTAATGAAATTAACACTTCATTTTTTTTATTGAAAATAATTCCGGTGACAACATGAACTTTCTTCACTCAGATAAACTACCATGACAATGTTTATATTTTTTTCCAGAACCGCACGGACACATTTCATTGCGCCCTACTTTTCTTTCGCCACGCAAAGGCAGAACATTCGATTCATTTTCAGAAGGGTCTGCTTCGCCTGTAAGTACATCGACCGTTTGATGTTGATACTGCATTTTATTAAGTGATGCTTTTCGTTGTGCTTGTAATTCTGCAACATCTTCTTCTGCGCGCACTTCAAATTTACTGAGGGCAGAAATCACTTCGAAATTAATTTTATCTAACATTGCAGCAAATAATTCAAACGCTTCACGTTTATATTCTTGCTTAGGATTTTTTTGTGCATAACCACGCAAGTGAATGCCTTGACGTAAATAATCCATTGCAGCTAAATGTTCGCGCCAATGGGTATCAAGCATTTGCAACATCACTGCTTTTTCAAATTGATGTATTAATGTTTCACCGACTTGTTGAATTTTTTTCTGGTAATTTTCTTTGAATGCGTGATGAATGCGTTCACGTAAATTTTCTTCGTGTAATTGATTTTCTTTTTCTAACCATTCATGAATGGGTAGTGGCAATGCAAAATCATGTTGTAATTGTTTTTCTAAGCCGGGAATATCCCATTGTTCTTCTAAACTTTGTGGTGGAATAAATACGCTGATGGATTGCTCTACCACATGATGACTGACCGCTTGAATCGTTTCTGAAATATCTTCCGCAGAAAGTAATTCATCACGTTGTTGATAAATCACTTTACGTTGTTCATTTGCCACATCATCGTATTCTAATAATTGTTTTCGAATATCAAAGTTGTGCGCTTCTACTTTTCGTTGCGCGTTTTCAATGCTGTTCGAAAGTAAACGCGATTCGAGTGCAACACCTTTTTCCATTCCAATGCGTTTCATAATATTGGTTAATCGATCACCGCCAAAAATTCGTAATAAATTATCATCTAATGACAAATAAAAACGTGATCTTCCGGGATCACCTTGACGACCTGAACGACCGCGTAATTGATTATCGATGCGGCGTGATTCGTGACGTTCTGTTCCTAATACATATAATCCACCCGATTGAATGACACGATCATGACGTTTTTGCCATTCTATTTGAGTATGTTCAATTTCTGTGGAAGTAAGATCTTGTTTTCCACCCAATACAATATCCGTTCCACGGCCTGCCATGTTTGTTGCAATTGTCACAGCACCTGGACGTCCTGCTTCTGCAATAATTTGTGCTTCTTGTTCATGAAATTTTGCATTTAAAACTTGATGCGCAATATTTTCTTTTTTTAATAAACGTGAAAGATGTTCTGAGGTTTCAATGGAAGTGGTTCCGACTAAAATCGGTTGACCTTGTTCGCGCGCTTTTTTTATGTCTTCAAGAATCGCAGTAAATTTTTCTTCTGCGGACATATAAACAAAATCAGAATGATCAACACGAATCATCGGTTGATTAGTTGGAATCACAACGACTTCTAATCCATAAATTTGCTGGAATTCGTAGGCTTCTGTATCAGCTGTTCCTGTCATTCCTGATAATTTATTGTAGAGACGAAAATAATTTTGAAATGTGATTGATGCGAGTGTTTGATTTTCTTGTCGAATTTTTACATTTTCTTTTGCTTCAACCGCTTGATGCAATCCATCTGACCAACGGCGACCCGGCATGGTGCGACCTGTATGTTCATCTACAATAATCACTTCGTTATTTTGAACAATGTAATCAATGTCACGATGATAAAGTGCGTGTGCGCGTAATCCTGCATTTAAATGATGCATTAAAATAATATTATTCGCATCGTAAAGACTTTCGTTTTCGTTTAATAAGCCGGCTTTTGATAATAATTCTTCAACGTGTTGATGACCGTCTTCAGATAAATACGCTTGCTTCGATTTTTCATCAATTAAATAATCGCCTTCACTTTCTTTTGCTGCTTGTTTTGTGAGCTGAGGAATCAATTTATTAATTGCGATATAAAGTTCTGTGCTATCTTCTGCAACACCTGAAATAATTAACGGAGTGCGTGCTTCATCAATTAAAATAGAATCAACTTCATCAACGATTGCAAAATTCAACGCACGTTGAACTTTATCAGCTAACGTAAACGCCATATTATCGCGCAAATAATCAAAACCAAATTCATTATTGGTTCCGTACACTACATCAGCTAAATATATTTTTTGTTTTTCTTGTGGAGGCATGTTGGGAAGAATCACGCCTGTGCTCAATCCTAAAAATGTATAAAGCGGCCCCATCCATTCGGCATCACGCTTTGCAAGATAATCATTCACAGTAACAATATGTACACCTTTTCCTGAAAGTGAATTGAGATAAACCGCTAATGTCGACATCAGCGTTTTTCCTTCACCGGTGCGCATTTCTGCGATCGAACCATTATGTAAAACCATTCCACCAATCAGCTGCACATCAAAATGACGCATTTTTAAAGTGCGTTTTGAGGCTTCACGCACGACAGCAAATGCTTCGGGCATGAGTTGGTCGAGTGTTTCACCTTTTGTGAAACGCTCACGAAATTCAGCTGTTTTTGCTTGTAATGCTGCATCACTGAGTGCCGCAATGGCAGCTTCAAGTGCATTAATTTTGTCGACGATTTTACGCATGCGGCGTAAAACACGTTCATTTCGACTTCCGAAAATTCGAGTTAAAAATTGCATGGTCATAGGCGATTAGGTACTATTCTTCTTTGAATAAAATAGTGGGAAGGATGGCGCAAATTGCGAGGAAAGTCAAATGGTTATGGATAAATTCAGCACGGTAAAAGATTATTTTAATACAGATGGTTTAAATCCACTGCTTTCGCAATTAAAAAATATCGCACGGTGGAATGAGTATCTTGCTGCGTATTTGCCTGAAGAAAAAAATATGGCGCAACATTGCCAATTGGTTCGTTATGAAAATCAGGAATTATTTGCAGTGACAGACAGTCCGCATTGGGTGATGCGATTTCGATTTCATATTCCAGAGTTAATCAAAAAATTTCGCACGCATGAAGAATTTCATGAATTAAAAAATATTCAGTGCAAAGCAAAACCGTTGGTTGTGAAAAATATTTTGCAAAAAAATCGGCGTACAGAAATCAGTGAAGAAAGCGCGAGTTTTTTGAAAGAAATTTTAGAGAAATTAAAAAAATAAAAACGAAATGTCATGCCAGCGTGCTTTTAGCTGGCATCCATGTATATTAAAAATAAAAATATTCAGCTGTCATGCCAGCGTGCTTTTAGCTGGCATCCAGGTATATTAAAAATAAAAATATTCAGCTGTCATGCCAGCGTGCTTTTAGCTGACATCCAGTGACTTCATTAAAAGTTGGATGCTACCCCTCTCGCAAAAAACGCTCGGCTGGCATGACAAACTTTTTAACGTTTAGAATCTCGTCGAATGGATGTTGATGTCGTTACTGTGTTTGCACTCGTCGCAGTTGTTGCAGGTGGTGGAGGATATAATATGGCATAATTTTGTTTAATCATTTCTAATGCGGTAAGAGGAAGCGCTTCTTCGGAAGTGGCTGATGCTGAAGCTGCTGCAGATGCTGACACTGAAGCGGCTGTTGATGATGCTGCAGAAAATAATCCAGGCGATTTTTTTAATCTCTTCTTTTCAATTTCTAATTTTCTATTTTCAACTTCCAGTTTTTTCTCTTCGATTTCCAATCTCTTCTTTGTAATTTCGGGTGTTTCTTTTCCAAAAATCACACCTAATAGATTTTTTTTATTAATCACAGGATCTACTAATGATTTTTTCTTCGCAAGAAGTGCAATGGAACTTCTTTGCTCTACCACCAATGAATCCACTGATTTTAAAAATTCTTCTAATAATTTATTTTGATTTTCAATTAAGAATTTTTCTGTTGCTGCATTTAATTTAGTTGCAGGATCCATTTTCATTAACACGTGCAAACATTTTTCCCATCCTTTTTGCGTCGCTATTTTTTTTATCCATTGCTCTAATGCAATATCAAATGTTTTAGCGGTGATGGGAAAATATTTTTCATCTCGAAATAAATTAAACATCGTTTGTCGATTGTGAATAATCGCAAGATCATAGACAGTGAAGCCATCGGAATTTTTTCTGCTCCAATCAATTTTTTCTATTGCACTGTCTTTCGAATCATCTTTTTCCAGACTTGTAATATCGACTGCTACAATATTAGTTTCAACACCCGCCTTTAATTTTTTAATCACATTGATATCATTTATTTTCACAGCGACATGCGCCAATTCATCGCCCCGTTCATTAGGCGTTTTTGCAGTGATTTTATTATCTGCAAGTGCACGAATAACGAGTGATGCATCATTTTGAATGGCGCGATACATCAGAGTTTCACCTTTTTCATCTTCCCAGTTAGGTGAAGCACGAAGCCCGTGATGATCACTAATCGCAAGCAAGGTTCTTAGCGGTGCCGCTAAATTTTGTTTTGCGAGTGTATGCAAAATTCCTTCTGGGAAAATTGATCCGAATTTATTTCCCCATATATTTCTCCTTCCCAATGTTTCACAAAGAAGTCCGTATTGATCCGGACGACCTCTAAACTCTTCTGAAATAATTCTCACAAATTGATTTAACAAGCGATTTAAATAATCTGTTCCTTTTAATTGCGGATTAAATTTTGCATCCATCACATCAGTATTTTTTATTGCAAGCAACATATACGCATGCAATCGATCATCATTTTTTCGATACCATTCTGGATCTAATTCATTATACGCACGAACAACATCAAGATTTTTTTTCTCGAGTGCAAGATCAAGTGCAGTGGATTTGCCGTCACTGGTTTTCATGTTGCAATCCATATCGCGAACAGTTTGATTGGGTTGCCCCACAAGACGCACTATTCTTTTTTCGCATAGTTTTTTTATAAATTCAGGATGATTATGAATAGCCGCGTGATGAATTGCAGCTAATCCTTTTGCATCAAATGCAGCTAAATCTGCTGATTTGTGCTCTCTGAAAAGATCAATGGATTTCACATGATTGTGCATCGCACAAATATGAATTGGTGCAAAACCATCTGTATTTTTTGTATTGATTCCAATTTTTTTTGAAATGATATTTACTGCTTCACGTTTTTCATTTGCGAGCGCGCGTGCTAAAGGAGTATACCCTTCTCGATCTGTGAATCGAGGATCCGCTCCACATTCTATTAATGCTTTTACAACTTTAGATTTTCCTAATATTGCTGCGCGATGCAAACATGTTCGACCTTGCGCATCTTGTTGATCAAAATTAATTTGAAAATAATTTTGATCAGCTAATTGATGAATCATTTCTTCATCGTCATTCATTACAGCCACATCAACGAATTCAATAAAATCTTTTTCATCAAGAGGTAATGCTTCTACGATTAATGATTTTTTATGTTTCAACGCTAAATAACTCGCTGTTTCACCTTTTTTATTTTTAATGGTTGGATTTACTTTTTGTTCAATTAAATCTTTTGCGAATTGAAGATGTCCTAATTGTGCTGCGATATGTAGTGCAGTATCACCGTTTGAATTTTTTTCATCGAGACTTATTTTATAATCTGTATTTAAAGGTTTAATCATAGAAGAATCATTGCGTCGTGCAGCAACATGAATGAGTGCATCACCGCGGATATCGTATGTGCTGGGCGTTAATTTTTCTTGCGCA
Source organism: Gammaproteobacteria bacterium (assembly GCA_013287845.1). Classification (GTDB taxonomy): domain Bacteria; phylum Pseudomonadota; class Gammaproteobacteria; order DSM-16500; family DSM-16500; genus JABDDA01. Next base: position 43,744 of record JABDDA010000003.1, on the reverse strand, counting down.
TGGATATCAATCACTTTTTTATTTTGTTTTTTAATTGCAGTGTAAAGCAAAGGAATCCCATCATCATCTGATGCTAAAATAGGAAATCCAAAAGAAATCATTTTTTTCAATGTTTCAGTGAGACTTTTTTCATTTGATTTTTTAATAGACTCTCCCGCTATAATTTCAAAAATTGCAAACATTCCTTTCTTATTCTCTTTTAATGATTCATGTAATTTAAAAATATCCTCCCAATTAAATCCATCACCGACAACTTTGTGAATGGCATGAATAAATTCTGGATTATCAAGATACAGATTACGCAGATAATTAATCGCATTGTAATAAATTTTATGAAGTTCAAGAATCATTTGAGCATCTTGATTGTTTACCACAAGCTCAATAAGAATTCTTGTAAAAAATGCACCTGAATTTTCATTGGAAGTGTAATTAGGAAATTTTTTTATATGTTTTTCAAACACAGCTATGATTTCTTTTAATTGAAATCTAATTGCTAAATAAAGCGGTGTTATTCTTTCTAATCCTAAAGAATGATAGGCAATTTGATTAGGATCAATGGAATCCATTGTTGAAAGCACATGTTCTACCACTGCAGGATTTCCTGAAAGCACCGCATAATGTAAAGGGCCCAGTTGATATTCATGTTTTGTTATTCCATATTTTACTTTCAAGCAAGTGAATGCCTCTATTTGGCCGTAATACGCAGCTGCATCTGATAAAGCATATCTTGATGCATTCACTTCGAGTTTTAAATTTTCAAATTTTAAACGAGATACAACAAGAATGCGTAAAAGATCAATTGCTTCAAACGGTTCGTTTGTAATGGGATTGATTAATGATTTTATTTTTGGAGGATGTTGGACTGTGACAACACGACCATCTGCTGCTAAAGTCACTTGCTCCCTTTTTGCTTCTGTATTGGATTGATGAGTAGCATGTAATGCTTTTAAATCAAATTGATGTCCTGATGAAATGGTCACACAATTTTCTGGCGCAATATCAAGATGGGTTGTAGGATCTTCTGTATTTTTCGGTTGAAATTTTGCAAGATCCAATAACACGCGATAAACAGCATTAATTAAAAAACTATTCGTGAGACCTCTTCGGCGATCAGTGTATTGTTTTAAAATTTCTAATAATTGTTCTCGAAAATTTTCTATTATTTCTTTAAGAGAATCAGATTCAGTTGAGACTGCTGTCATTGTAGTGGTAGTGATAGCTGCAGATGTTGCTGCAGCTGCAGGATATTCTATGTAAGGAACTCGTATTTTTTCTTCAATAATTCTGTTTCCTGCGGGATCCGTTGGATCTTTTCTTCTATGAGTAACTTCTTTAAATTTTACTACACCACCTTTGTCATCTGTTTTGACATCTTTCACATCTTTTTTATTAGAATGTTTGTGATCGAGATTAGGATTTACTGTAACTGCGATGGGTGGTTTGCAAGCACTAAAAAAATCTTCAAGTAAAGTTTTTGTCTCTGGAAACTCTCTTAATGCCTGAAGAGAATTTTTAAGATAATGAGGCAAAGAACTAGGAATAATAATTTCAGGAACAGCTGCGGCAGTAGTATTCGTCGCAGTTTCTTTTGCTGCGTTATCTGTTGAATAAAAAAAACCTTTTATTCGAGTCCACATAATTTGTCCGCGTTTTGGGTGTATTTTCTATTATTATAGCATGCTTCCGAGCCGCGCGCGTCAGCAAGCGTGTACACATTCTTCATTACCGAGAAGTTATTTAGAGCATACACGCTTGCTGACGCGCGCGGCTCGGATTGGCTCCGCTCAGATGAGCGGGTTCAACTTTTACTTCAGCTAATTTAAAATCTTGTGGAACAGAAAATAATGCGTAACGTTTAAATCCTTCGTTAATTCGTTGCGATAATGTTGAAAAAATAATTGCTGAAAAAAATGCGACTGCGAGAGGAATAATTTCTTGTGTCACAACATAGACAGCTAACACTTGCACAATAATATTTGAAACCATTCCAAATCCATTCATTATTTTTTCTGCACGTGAAGGAAGATTTGTTTCTGTAAATATTTTTTCATCGACATCATATTTTTTGAAATTCCGAAATGATGCAGATAAAATATTCATCGCATCAAGCGTGCCAGAAATTAAAAAAAGTGAAACCCTCCAAAAACTAGGGGTAGCATAAGCAAATAATGGATAAATAATTTGCGTGAGCGCTAAAAATCCGATTAACACTCTCTGTTCAAAAGAGCCTTTCAACTTTAACGATCTATTATCAAAAAACATAGAAAAATAAGCGAATTTTTGTGTTAATCCTAACATCCATTCTTTCAGAACGAATGCTAAAGCTATTTCTCTGTTAATTACAGTTGGCAATGTAACGGCGGCAAAACACATTGTTACCACGCTTAATAACGTTCCACCAAAAACCGGAGAGAGCATATTTCTAATCAATCCAGATGGATTATGAATAATATAATTCATGCACGCATTACTTAAACAAAATTGATTATAAAAATAACCTGGTATGAGAAAAAGCATGAGTTTCCAATCTATTGAGGAAGGCATGCATTTCCAATTATGTTGAATAAAAAAGAAGAGCGCTGCTGTTTGCGCGGCTACTGCCCAAATTGTAAGTTGCGAAAGAAAGTTAGCTAAATTTTTCTTATTTGCATTACGGTCATATAAGATACTCACCTGACCCTGAAAAATTCCTCGAATAGAAACCAATGTATTCAAATGTGATAAATCAGATAAATCTTTTTTTGCGAAATAATGTAATAAATTTTTTCGGGTATAAAATGTTTTATCTTCAGCTTGAATGTTATCTAACAAAATTTTTGTTGGAGGAAAACCAGGTCGCGCATTAATTGGATACAACCTAATCACGTCTGCCAATTGCTCATTTGCTAACGAACCATTTGATTTAAAATTAAAAACACGATGATAAATTTCATCGCGAATTATTTTGAATCTTTCGACGTTAGAATTTGCATTTTCTTCATTAAAATATTGTTTAACATGTTTATTACTGAGAGCAAACGCTCTAAAATAATCATGCCGCATCAAATTGTGAATCACTTCTTCGTTATAAGAATATCGAGGATCTAATGCAGGATGCTCAAAACTCACGGGGTGCGTTAATTGCTCACGCGATGCAGTGCAAGTAAATTCAAATAAATCTTGTAGATATTGGATAATGATACGTGGAATATTTTTAGCATCGCCTTCTATTTCAATTTCAATATTACGATGTTCAAAAAATTGAATAATGACAGCGAGTTCTTCGTTTAAAACTTTTTCTTCGAAAAATTTATTTAAATATCGTTGTTTTTCTTGCTGCTGTTTTTCTTGTTCGAGCTTTTTTTCTTCTTCCGTTTTTTGATCAGCGGCTGCATTGTTTTTTTGTGATTTCATCATTTCCTCCTACGAACTTGAAATAGTATTTCGCATTCTTAATCCAGAATTAATTTCATTTTTTGAATCTGAATTAAATTCATTTTGTATTTCTTCTGATTTAAATTCTGGCGGAACAGAAAATAAAGCATACCGTTTAAATCCTGCGGTCATTCTTTCTGCAAACGTTGCAAATAAAATGGAAGTAAAAAATACAATCGCAAGAGGAATGATTTCTTGTGTGACAAGTGCAGCAACGAGAACATCAACAATAACTGTACACGCAGCACCTAAACGACCTACTATTTTCGCTCTGTTTTGTGAAAAAGGATCATTCGTTTCTTTTATGAATGGAGAAATTTTTCCACTCGGGCTCCAGTTGTAGCTAACGGTAATAATATTCATGACTGGAATCATACTTAAAAGAAGAACACCGAATCTTTCTAACATTGATCCAGAATATTTTGCGCAAGAATAAAAAACACCCGCGAGTGAAATTACCATTAATGCTTTAACTGCTGAAAAATCCCATGGACGATTTGAATTACGAATATGATTATTCCACATTAAAAAATAAGGATAACCACGCGCAATTCCTTCCACAGCTTTTTCAAGATTGCTTGCTATTCGATAAGGATGATGTTTTTCGAAAAGTAAATTATTTAACAAACCAATAAATGCTCCAAAAAAAAGCCCTCCAGACAAGCTATCGTCAAGTCGTCCTCGAAACATTGTAGAAGTATTGCGAGGCAAATAATGAAGACATGCTCCATTTATTTGCGATTGATTTAAAAAATAACCTAACATTAAAAAAAGTTTTGGAATTGAAAATCCAATCATGTAAAAAGTAAGTCCGCATTGCACCACTGCAAAAAAAGTAGCGAGAAGCATCGCTGCCATTTTCATGGGTTGGTTAAAAACAAGTGGTTCCGGTTTAGTATTTAAGCATAGCAAAACATTTTCACGTGTGATTTTTTCTAAACATTTTTCAAGTTTTTCGGGTGTAGGATTTTTTTCATCACCCATAATTAATTTTTTTAACTGACGAATGGGATAAAATTTCTCATCAACATCTTTAATCGTTTCCCATACTTCTTTATTGCTGGGCTGATTTTTAAAATCAAAAACATAACGATAAAGTGTATCCATTATATTTTTTATACCAGGATAGCGTTGGATGTGAAGATAGCTATTGGATTGTTTCATTCCTAATGGTTCAAAATATCTTTGCGCGACCATTGCATCAATTAATGTGGCTTCATAAAGAAATCTTTCATCTAATTGGGTTTGAAAAATATTAACAGGATTTTCTAAAGGGCGTTGCGTTGCTGTGCAGAGAAAATTAGTTAAATCTCGCAATAAATAAGAAGCAATTAAATACGCGATCACTGAAGGTAAGTGTTTTTTGAGTTCTGCAATTTCATTTTGCAAAAAATTATTTGCAAAAAATTTATCGATTTGTGCTTCGGCTTTTTGTGCTTCAGTTCGATATTCAACAATGTCTTCTGTGTTTTGCGATTGCATATTTCCTCTTTTAACCTGGATGCCAGCTTTCCCTGGCATGACGACATAGTTTATAGAAGAAATATTAAGGTTTTATTAAGAAAAGTTTATTCGAAAGCTAAAACCGGACGAGCATAAGAAATCGGCGCATCTTTCGCATCATCAAATGTCACATATTCCCACGCTTCTGATTTCTCTAAAAGCGCGCGCAACAATTGATTATTCAATGCATGACCTGATTTATGCGCACTGAATGCACCAATAAGAGAAGAACCTAATAGATAAAGATCACCAATCGCATCTAAAATTTTATGACGAACAAATTCATCTTCGTAACGCAATCCTTCTGCATTTAAAATGCGAAAATCATCAACAACCACTGCGTTATCGAAACTTGCACCGCGTCCTAAATTCATTGCTTGTAAACGTTCGAAATCAGACATGAATCCGAATGTACGCGCACGACTGACTTCTTTCACATACGATGTACTTGAAAAATCAAATGTCGCTGATTTGCTATGTTTATTAAAAACAGGATGATCAAATTCAATTGAAAATGAAATTTTAAATCCTTCGAAAGGTTCAAAGCACGCCCATTTATCACCATCAGAAATTTTCATTTTTTTCTTGATGCGAATAAAACGTTTAGGTGCATTTTGTTCTTGAATTCCAGCAGATTGAACAAGAAAAACAAATGGCCCTGCGCTGCCATCCATGATGGGAATTTCAGATGCAGTGACATCGACATAAGCATTATCAATTCCAAGTCCTGCAAAAGCAGATAACAAATGTTCAACAGTCGAAATGCGTACATTATCTTTCATTAATGTGGTGGAAAGTCGCGTGTCACCGACATTTTTTGCGTTCGCAAGAATTTCAACAGCAGGATCAAGATCAATGCGTTGAAAAATAATTCCTGTATTCACAGGCGCAGGACGCAAAATTAATTCTGCGCGTTCACCACCATGCACTGTAATTCCCGTTGCTTTAATAACATTCTTTAACGTTCTTTGTCTTATCATTCCATTATTCACTTTTAAAAAATTGTGCGAATGGTAGCATAAAAATATTTATCAAGTCACTTCTTCTTTTCGTCGTAAAAAGGCTGGAATATCAAGGTAATCCATCTCATGTTCTGAGAGCGGTGTTTTATTTGTTGAAACAGAAGATGACGATGTTGCGTGTTTACGCGCAACAGTCGGTTTTTCTAATTGGTGATAATCAACAGAATTATCTAAACGATTCACTTCACTGTGTCGATAGGTTGTGACTTGTTTTCTTCCTAATCCTGTTACGATAACAGTCACGCGAACTTCATCACGCAATTCAGGATCAATCACTGTTCCAACAACAACTGTTGCACCTTCAGAAGTAATATTTTTGATGGACTCACCAACCTCTTCGAATTCACCAATCGACATATCTAATCCTGCAGTAATATTCACAAGCACACCGCGCGCGCCACTCATGTCGACATCTTCTAATAATGGGCTGGAAATAGCTGCTTCAGCTGCCATGCGTGCACGATTTTCACCTGATGCAACACCTGTTCCCATCATTGCCATTCCCATTTCAGACATGACTGTGCGAACGTCTGCAAAATCTACGTTAATTAATCCAGGACGCGTGATTAATTCAGCAATGCCTTGCACTGCTCCGCGTAATACATCATTTGCTGCTTTAAATGCATTCACGAGAGAAACATTTTTTCCTAACACAGAAAGTAATTTATTATTTGGAATAGTAATCAGTGAGTCTACGTATTGGCTTAAATTTGCAATGCCCGCTTCAGCAACTTGCATTCGCACTTTACCTTCAAATGTAAATGGTTTCGTTGTCACTGCAACCGTTAAAATTCCCAATTCTTTTGCAATTTGTGCGATCACAGGTGCTGCACCGGTTCCTGTTCCACCACCCATTCCTGCTGTTAAAAAAACCATATCGGCGCCACTGAGTGCGGCTTTAATTTTTTCTCGATCTTCTTCTGCAGATTTTCTACCAATTTCTGGATTCGCACCGGCACCTAATCCACGCGTCATTCCTTCACCAAGTTGAATGAGTGTTTTTGCAGAAGAAATACGTAATGCTTGTGCATCGGTATTCGCGCAAATAAAATCGACACCTTCAATAGAAGCAGCCACCATGTGTTCAATTGCATTGCCGCCACCGCCACCAATTCCCACGACTTTAATCACTGCATTTTGAGAATTTGTATTCACTAATTCATACATGAAAATTGCTCCTTAAAAATTTCCTTGAAACCAATTTCGCATTCGAGACCACACACCTTTCATACTGGATTGTGTTAGTGCATCACGTTGTTGATCACGCTGTTGCATTCCATAAAGTAATAATCCAACGCTTGTTGCATACATGGGATTATTAATGACATCAGGTAACCCAATCACATTATGAGGTGTGCCGATGCGAACAGGCACTTTAAAAATACGTTCTGCTAATTCGACTGCGCCTTCTACTTGTGAAGCACCGCCTGTTAATACAATTCCTGCTGGAATAAAATCTTCGAGTCCACTGCGGCGAATTTCTGCTGCAACAAGAGAAAATAATTCTTCATATCGCGCTTCAACCACTTCTGCTAATGCACGTTTTGAAACATGACGTCCAGGACGATCTCCCATTTTTGGAATATCAATCGTAGAATTGGTATCTGTTAAATCTTGGAGTGCGCACGCATATTTTAATTTAATTTCTTCTGCAGTGCGTGCAGCAATGCGTAATGCAATTGCAATATCATTGGTGACTTGATCACCTGCGATGGGAATCACACCGGTATAACGAATAGCACCATTGAGGAAAATAGCGATATCGGTTGTTCCACCGCCAATATCAATCATGCAAACACCTAATTCTTTTTCGTCGTCTGTTAAAACAGACTGACTCGATGCAAATTGTTCTAACACAACATCACTTGCGATGAGTCCACAACGTTTTAAACATTTCACAATATTTTGTGCAGCACTCACAGCACCCGTCACGATATGCACTTTTGCTTCAAGACGCACACCTGACATGCCAATCGGTTCACGAATGGAATCTTGACTATCGATAATGAATTCTTGAGGAAGAATGTGAAGAATTTTTTGATCGGCTGGAATAGCCACTGCTTTTGCTGCATCAATGACACGATCAACATCAATTTGTGTGACTTCACGATCACGAATAGCAACAATTCCATGCGAATTAATGCTGCGAATATGACTGCCTGCAATTCCTGTGAATGCAGAAAATATTTGGCACCCTGCCATGGTTTCTGCTTCTTCAACAGCACGTTGAATCGATTGCACAGTGGATTCGATATTAACAACGACGCCTTTTTTTAAACCTTGAGAAGGATGAGAACCCAAACCGATAATATTGATTTTGTTATCTTGTGTCGCTTCGCCTACCATTGCTACGACTTTTGATGTTCCAATATCAATGCCTACCATTAAATCTTTATTTGGCTTCTTTGCCATAGTTATATTTCCAATCAATGTTAATAATCAAACCTTCCAACGCACAGCAAAACCATTCGAATATCTCAGATCAATATACTCTACTTGGCTTCCACGATCACCTATAATTTTGGGGTACACTTTCACAAAACCTTCAAGCTGAGTCAAGATGTCTTTGTAACTTAATACTAATTTTATTCCGTTGCTTAATATCATATTCCAAGTCGCTTGTGGAACCAACTCAAAATGCGTAATTTGAAAATGCAATGGCGCTAAAATTTGATTCGCTAAAAGATAATACTTCGTCATTGAAATTTGCTCACCTTCAGGACCCACAAATTCAGGTAAATTTTCAGGAAAACTAGATAACGCCGGTTTAAATAATTCACCCGATTCACTGAGCAAGCTCGTTTCATTCCAACGTGCTAATGGTTTTTTTTCAGAAACAGTCACATCGACTTGATCGGGCCACACACGTCGCACTGTCACTTGCGATGCCCACGGCATTTTCAATAATTTTTCTCGAACACTTTCAACTTTCACAGCAAAAAAACCGCTGTTTACTAATGGCGTTACAATTTGCTGCACATCATCGCGATCCATTGCTTGAATGCCATACACGTTTACTTTTCGAATAGGAAAATATTCAGATTTTTTTAAATAATGAATGTAATAAATAGAACCCGAAACAAATACGAGAAAAATAAAAAGATTTATTATTTTTTTTGCGTGGCTTGTAATCATGTTTGCTCTCTTTATCTGTCATGCCAGCCGAGCGCTTTTTGCGAGAGGTGGCATCCAGTGGCTTTTTTATAAAGTCACTGGATGCCAGCTAAAAGCATGCTGGCATGACAGCTTTTAATACTTTCCTATCACACACACTTCTGGAATAAGTTTAATATTTTTTTCGCGCTCTACCGTTTTTTGCACATGCAAAATAAGCGATTCAATTTCTTTTGCAGTGGCATTCGTTTCGTTAATAATAAAATTGGCATGTTTTTCTGAAACACGTGCGCCACCCATTGCAAATCCTTTCAATCCGCAACTTTCGATGAGTCGTCCTGCAAAATCATTGGGAGGATTTCGAAAAACCGATCCGCAATTCGGTAAACCCGTTGGCTGTGATGCATTTCGTTTTTCAATCAATGTGCGAATTTCGTTGAGAGAATGTTCCTTATCGCCTGATTTTAATTGGAAATAAGCACCCAAAAACCATTCTTCTGCAGGTTTTTTAATATGACGATAAGACGCCTCATACTCAGCTGCAAAACGTTTTTTTCTTTCACCCAATCGATTGATCACTTCAACAGAATGAACAACTGGCCATGTTTCACCACCGTAACACCCTGCATTCATTGCCAGCGCACCGCCGACTGTGCCAGGAATTCCTGCCATAAATTCTAATCCTGTTAAACTTAAACGCGCAGAATGTCTTGCAAGTTGCGCGCATGCAACACCTGCATCCGCATAAATTAAATGCGTGTCGATTTGTTTTATTTCATGAAGTGCACCTTGCGTCACAATCACTGCACCCGATACACCACCATCACGAATTAACACATTACTTCCTAACCCTAACCATAAAACAGATTGATCTGGAAAATTTTTTAAAAAATTTGAAACATCATCAATATCGCTTGGAATAAAAACTAAATCCGCAGGACCACCGACACGCCATGATGTGTATTCTGCGAGGGATTTATTTTTTAATAACGTTCCGCGAATTGAATTCATGCTGTGGATTTTACCTGCTGTAATTGCGTACTTGTTAATTGAGTCGCAGCTAAATTAGATGCAAATGCACCGATATTTCCAGCACCTTGCATTAACAATGCATCACCGTCTTGAAGAGTTTCTTGCAAAATTGCAGGAAGATTTTCATTTTGTTTCACAAAAATAGGATTAATTATTTTTTTATTTTGAATTGCTTTTGAAAGATGCTCACCATCTGCACCTGCGATAGGTTCTTCTCCCGCAGAATAAACATCTAATAAAACTAAAACATCGGGTTTCGATAACACATCACAAAATTCATTAAACAAATCATGCGTACGTGTATAACGATGCGGTTGATACACCATGACAATTCTACGATTCGGCCAACTTTTTCGCGCAGCTTGCAATGTCACTTCAATTTCACGCGGATGATGTCCGTAATCATCAATCAATGTAATTTCTCCGCCTTTTTTCAACGGAAAATTTCCATAAATTTGAAAACGTCTTCCAATGCCTGCAAATTTTTCTAATGCGGTTTGAATGGCGCGATCAGAAATTTTTAATTCTGTTGCAACAGCAATGGCAGCAAGTGCATTTAAAACATTATGATTTCCAGGCAAATTTAAGGTTATTTCTAACGCAGCTGCATTCGGACGATTCGCTAAGAAATGTGTTGTTGTGCCTGATTGTGAAATGGATGACGCATAAAAATTAGCTTCTTCTGAAAAACCATACGTCACAAAGGGACGCGAAACTTCTTTTAAAATTTCTTTTACAACAGGATCATCGACACACAATACCGCTAATCCATAAAAAGGAAGTCGATGTAAAAATTCAATGAATGCATTTCGTAATTCAGAAAAATTATTGTGATAGGTTGCCATGTGATCTGCATCAATATTGGTGATAACAGAAATCATCGGTTTTAAATATAAAAATGACGCATCACTTTCATCGGCTTCTGCTACTAAATAACGTCCTGCGCCTAATCGTGCATTACTGCCCGCGCTATTTAATCGTCCTCCAATCACAAAGGTGGGATCCACACCTTCTTCTGCAAGAATAGATGTCACTAAACTGGTTGTCGTTGTTTTGCCATGTGTTCCTGCGATTGCAATTCCATAACGAAAACGCATTAATTCACCTAACATTTCTGCGCGCGGCACAATAGGAATATGTGATTCTTGTGCTGCAATCATTTCTACATTTTGCATATCGACTGCAGAAGAACGCACAACCACGTCGACGTTTTGAACATTCGCTGCATCATGTCCAATAAAAATTTCTGCGCCGAGTAAACGTAATCGTTTTGTGAGTGCATTTTCTGCAATATCGGATCCTGATACACGATAACCGTGGCTTAATAATACTTCTGCAATTCCACCCATGCCAACACCGCCGATGCCAACAAAGTGAATGCGTTTAATTCGTCCCATTTCAAATGTCCAACTCAATGGCAAGCCTCCTTACAAAAAGTAAATACTTTTTCTGTCGCTTCAACTTGACGCAATTGATACGCTGCTTGCGCCATTTTAAAATATTTTTCTCGCATTAAAATAAATTCATTTAATAGCTGCATTAATTTATCAGCTGTTAATTCATTTTGTTGAATTAAATAAGCAGCACCTGCTTTTACCATAAACGAAGCATTCGCTGTTTGGTGATCATCAACCGCATGCGGATAAGGCACTAAAATTGCGCCTAATCCAACAGCGCATAATTCTGCAATCGTGGATGCACCTGCACGACATAATACAACATCTGCCCATGCATATGCTTCATCCATTTTATTAATAAAAGGAACGACACGCGCAGTGATATTATATTTTTTATATAAATCAGCTGCACTTTGAAAAGTTTTTTCACCGGTTTGGTGATACACATCAGGACGATTTTCTTCTGGCCATTTAGATAATACTTCAGGTAATAATTCATTAATGGCTTGTGCCCCTAAACTTCCACCTACCACTAATAATCGCAATGGATGAGTGCGCGTTTGAAAACGTATTTCAGGATTTTCAATCGCGACAATTTCTTTGCGAACAGGATTACCCACTACCGCAGAATTTTTTTTTGCGAATGTATTAGGAAATCCTTCTAATATTTTCGTTGCAATATGAGATAACCATTGATTCGTTAATCCTGCTTTTGCATTTTGTTCATGAATAATTAAAGGACACCGTAAAACCCAAGCGGCTAATCCACCAGGACCACTTGCAAATCCACCCATGCCTAAAACAACATCCGGTTTTAAACGACGAATAATAAAAAAAGATTGCATCACTGCAAAAAATAATTGAAACGGTGCGAATAATAAACGTTTGATTCCTTTTCCGCGTACACCGGCAATTGAAATAAAATGCAAAGGAAATCCCGCTTCAGGGATAATTTTAGCTTCAAATCCATTTTCTGTTCCTAACCACTGCACATCAATTCCTTTTTCACGCATGTATTTTCCAACAGCAATGCCAGGGAAAACATGTCCACCGGTTCCGCCTGCCATAATTAATATTCGCTTCATTCGCGCAATCCCAATGACATCAAACGATTTTCATAATCAATTCGGAAAAGTAATGCAATCACAATGCAATTAATTAAAAGACTGCTGCCGCCATAACTCATGAGCGGCAACGTTAATCCTTTTGTCGGTAAAATACCTGCATTCACACCAACACTCACTGTAAATTGAATTGTGATCCATAATGCAAATCCATACGCTAAATACGCTGCGAAATGTTTCCCTAATTTTTGTGCATCACGTCCCATGAAAAAAATTTTCATCACTAATAATACAAATAAAATAATAATACCAATCATTCCCAATAATCCGAGTTCTTCTGCGATGACAGCAAAAAGAAAATCGGTGTGCGCCTCAGGAAGATAAAATAATTTTTGAATACTATTTCCTAATCCAACACCCAACCATCCGCCACGACCAAATGCAATCAGTGATTGTGTGAGCTGATATCCACTTGAAAAAGCTTGGTCCCACGGATTTAAAAATGTTGTCATGCGTGCAATACGATACGGCGCAGAAATTGCAATGATAGAAAGTACAGCAAGAACCAATAACATCAACACAGAAAAATTTCGTAATCGCATTCCACCTAAAAACATCATGCCTAATGCAGTTGCTATAATCACAACGGTTGCACCAAAATCAGGTTCTTTTAATAAAAGAAATGACATCACAGCTAAAATACCCAGTGGTTTTAAAAATCCACTCCATTGTGTTTTAATTTCTTCATACTGTCTGACAAGATAACCCGCTAAAAAAATCACCACTGCAAATTTTGCAACTTCAGATACTTGAATACGAATAAAACTAATATGCAACCAACGCGCACTACCATTCACGGAATAACCAATACCAGGAATCAGTACTAACGCTAATCCCACTAACGTTGCTGCTAAAATAATCCAACCGATTTTTTCCCACACAGCAATTTCAAATTGAATCACAATCGCGCCTAAAAAAATTCCAGCTAATAAATAAATGCCTTGTCGATAAAAATAATAAAATGGTTGATGAATTTGTTGATCAGAAACACCGATGGATGCAGAAGCAACCATTAATAAACCTAATCCAAGAATCGTAATGACTAAGACAGCAAATGTTTTATCTAATAAAAAATACATAGAAGTTTATTCCTTTAAAGCTAAAACAGCTTGCGTGAACACATCACCTCTATGCTCAAAATTTTTGAACATGTCCCAACTTGCGCAGGCAGGAGAAAGTAAAACAAGATCTTCTTTTTTTGCATGATCAAATGATTTTTTAACAGCCTCTTCCATTGAATTTGCAAAAACAATTTCAGCTTCATTCTTAAATACATCAGCAAGCAGTGGTGCTGCTTCACCTATTAATACAAGCGTTTTAATATATTTTTTTATTGCTGAAGTCAGCAAAGAAAAATCTGCATTTTTTCCAAGACCGCCTGCAATTAAAATAATTTTTCCCGTAATTTCACTGCCTAATCCTTCGATTGCTGCGAGAGTTGCACCCACATTCGTTCCTTTAGAATCGTTATACCAATACACGCCATTGATTTCTCGCACAAACTGGCAACGATGTGGTAATCCTTTAAATTCGCGCAATGTTTGTAACATCGCATCCATCGGTAATCCCCACGCATGACCCATCGCGAGTGAAGCTAACGCATTTGCTTGATAATGTTTTCCTAACACAGGTAATTCACGCGTTGCTAATAATAAATTATTTTCAAACGCAAGAAAGTTTTTGCTGATACCAAATTCATTTTTATTCGGTTCATTCAGTGAAAAATAAAATTTGCGAAGTGCATTCTCATCTTCTGTTAAAACATCATCGCGATTACACACAGCTACGCGACAATTTTTATAAATGCGTTTTTTAGCAGCTTGATAGGCAGCGACATTTTCATAACGATCCATGTGATCAGGTGTCACATTTAAAACAGTGGCAACGGCTGCTTTTAAAGAATGCGTTGTTTCGAGCTGAAAACTCGATAATTCCAACACAAATAATTCTGTATTTTTTTCTGTGAGTAAATCGAGTGCGGGTGTTCCTAAATTTCCACCCACTTTTACTTTTACACCTGCACGCTCTGCCATTAATCCGACTAAAGTCGTCACTGTACTTTTTGCATTGGTTCCAGTGATCGCAATAATGGGTGCTGTGGTTTCTCGCACAAATAATTCAATATCACCAATAACAGATTTTCCTTTTGAAACTTGTTTCGCAATAGCCGGTTCTTTTAAAGAAAGGCCTGGGCTTAAAATAATTTCCGCTGCTCTTTCTAATAAATCTTCATCTAATTTTCCTAATGATAATTCTATGTCAGGAAAATATTTTTTTATTTCGGGAAGATGCGGCGGTGCTGCGCGCGTATCATTTATTGCAAATGAAATACCGCGTTTTTTTAAATAATGTGCGCAAGATAATCCTGTTTCACCTAAACCGACTATGACATGTAAATCAGACATATTTTTTTATCTCAATTTAAGTGTTGCTAATCCACAGAGCACTAACACAAAAGTAATAATCCAAAAACGTACAATAACGCGTGGTTCCGGCCATCCTTTTAATTCAAAATGATGATGAATCGGCGCCATGCGAAAAATTCGTTTACCTGTCAATTTAAAAGAAGCGACTTGCAAAATAACTGAAATCGTTTCTAAAACAAAAATGCCGCCCATTAAAAATAAAACTAACTCTTGCCGCACAATGACTGCAATTAAACCGAGTGCAGCACCGAGTGAAAGTGCGCCGACATCACCCATAAAAATTTGCGCAGGATACGTATTAAACCAAAGAAATCCAAGACCCGCGCCCACCATTGCACCACAAAATACAGCTAATTCCCCTGCACCAGGAACATAAGGAATCGATAAATAATTTGCGTGATTTAAATTTCCTGTGGCATAAGCAAAAATACCGA
Organism: Gammaproteobacteria bacterium; assembly: GCA_013287845.1. GTDB lineage: Bacteria > Pseudomonadota > Gammaproteobacteria > DSM-16500 > DSM-16500 > JABDDA01. The sequence continues at coordinate 28,278 of JABDDA010000003.1, read as the reverse complement.
GCGCTGCTGCAACAGTCACTGCTGGCATAATCGCTAATCCATCTAATCCATCCGTTAAATTGACTGCATTACTGGTTCCCACAATCACAAAGTAAGCTAACAAAATAAAAAGGGGACCAAGTGGTAATAAAACAGATTTAAAAAAAGGAATGAGTAATTGTGTTTCAACAGGGAGAGTTGCAGAACAATATAAATAAATTGCTGCAGCAAATCCTAAAAGCGATTGGAAAAAATATTTTTTCTTACCCGGTAATCCACGACTGTCTTTTAAAATTAATTTACGGTAATCGTCCCACCAACCAATAATTCCAAATCCCAACATCACCAATAATGTCAGCCAAATATAACGATTCGATAAATCTGTCCACAACAGTGTACTCAATGTAATTGCAATTAAAATAAGTGTGCCGCCCATCGTTGGCGTACCCGCTTTTGATAAATGACTTTGAGGACCATCGTTTCTCACCACTTGTCCGACTTTATAAAAACTCAATCGCCGAATCATGCTCGGCCCGACGAGCAATGCAATCGCAAGCGACGTCATTGCACCTAAAATAACGCGCAGAGTGAGATATTGGAAAACATGAAAAAAATGAAAATAACGGGACAACCATTCGCTTAGCCAAAGTAGCATTGTTTTATCTCTCAAAAATTATTTTGGGTATTGTAGCTGTCAATAACGCATTTTTGAAAGATAAATCTCTACGAAGGAAGCATCACTGAAGGCACGTTTTTCATCCCCTACAATCTGATACGCCTCCGCACCCTTCCCTGCAATTAAAATACAATCTTTTTTCGAAGCATTTTTAATTGCTGTTTGAATGGCTTTTTCGCGATTGTGTTCGACGAGTGGTTTTATGCGAGAAAATCCTTGCTGAAGGTCTTTCACAATGGCTTCCGGATTTTCATGTCGAGGATTATCATCAGTCACGATAATAAAATCTGCGTATTTTTCTGCAATCGATGCCATCATCGGACGCTTTCCTTTATCACGATCACCACCGCATCCAAACACACAATACACTTTTCCTTCGGTATGTTCTTTTAATGCGATTAATACTTTTTCTAAGGCATCGGGTGTGTGTGCATAATCCACAACTACTAATGGATGCGAATCACCACCCCATGTTTGCATGCGTCCTGGGACAGAATTTAATTGTGAAATGAGTTCTAAATTTTTTTCAAAAGGAATTTCTAATAAACAAAGTGTAGTGAAAACAGCAAGCGCATTACTGATATTAAAATTTCCAATCAACGGTAAAAAACATTCTCCACTTCCCCACGGCGAAAAAATTTTAAAATACGTTCCTGCATTGCGTGATTGAATTTCATCCGCATAAATCAATGAAACATTTTTTAATGCAGCTGATTTTTTTAAACTGTACGCATAGATATTTTTTTTATCTGAAAAATTTTCTATTAATTTTTTTCCAAATGCATCATCTGCATTGATCACTGCAGATTTCAAAGAAGAAAACTCAAATAATTTTCTTTTTGCGCTACCATAATTTTCCATGCTGCCGTGATAATCTAAATGATCGCGCGTTAAATTCGTAAAAATTCCAATGGAAAATTCAATTCCATTCACACGTCCTTGATCTAAACTGTGAGAAGATACTTCCATCGCAACATGTTTTGCATTTTGTTTTAAAAAATCAGCTAATAATTTTTGCAAGGTAATGCCATCGGGTGTTGTTAAATTTGTTTCAGCTAATTTTCCGTATAAACCATTTCCTAATGTACCAATAATTCCACACGGATGATTTAATTTTGAAAGAGAAGAAGCAAGAAAATGTGTGCACGATGTTTTTCCATTTGTTCCTGTTACGCCGATCACTTTCATTTCACGACTTGGTTCATGAAAAAATCGCGATGCAATTTCACCGATTTTTTGCGAAAGATTTTCAATTGAAAAAATCGGCGAAGAATATTTTTTTGTATCGTCTGTTAAAATAGCTGCAGCCCCTTTTTGTAACGCTTCAGGAATAAATTTTCGCCCATCAAATGCCATTCCTTGAAATGCAAAAAATAAATCACCGGGTTTTACATGACGACTATCTAGTGTTAATCCTGTAATTTCAATTTCAGGATACGATGAAGAATTTAAAAGTGTATTTAGCTGCATATTAACTCGCTGTTGTCACTTCATCAGGCGGAATATTTAAAATTCGTAATGTACTTTCCATAATTTTTTTGAAAATAGGTGCTGACACTAAACCACCGTAATATTCTTTTCCTGCTGGATCATTCACAACAACCGCAATCACAATACGCGGATGACTTGCAGGTGCAATGCCTACAAAAGAAGATACGTGACGATGTTTTTCATAGCCGTGTAATCCGACTATTCTTGCTGTTCCTGTTTTTCCAGCAATACGATATCCCTGTATGCGCGCAGGAAAACCACTTGCATCTTTGGTTGAAACCACTGTTTCTAACATACGCATCATTTGTTGTGAAACATCTTTATTAATCACTTGAACACCCTCAGGTGCTTTTTCTATTTTTAATAATGAAAGTGGAATTTTGATTCCATCATTTGCAAGTATTGCGTATGCATGTGCTAATTGTAATGGGGTTGCTGACATTCCATAACCAAATGAGAGTGTTGCTAACGCAAAAGGAGACCACACATTTCTTTTCGGTAATAATCCCGAGCGTTCACCGGGAAAATTAATTTCGGTTGTTTCACCAAATCCTATTTTTTGTAATACATTCCATAATTGATTTGCAGGTAATGATAAAATAATTTTTGTAATACCGACGTTACTTGAAATTTGTAAAATGCGCGCGACAGTTAATAATCCTGTTGTGTGTTCATCTCTTACTAAATTATGTCCTACGCGTAACCATCCTGGACGTGTATCAATAATGGTATCCATTTTATATTTACCACTGTCTAACGCGCTGGTGATGCTAAATGTTTTAATCGTAGAACCCGGTTCAAAAGTATCTGTCACTGCACGATTTCGAAAATTTTCTTTATTCACACCCGCGCGATTATTGGGATTAAATGAAGGTTGATTCACCATCGCTAATATTTCACCTGTTTTAATATCTAACACAACTACAGAACCCGATTGCGCTTTATTTTTTTGTACACCGTCCATCAACTCTCGATAAGCCACATATTGAATTCGATTATCAATGCTGAGTGAAATATTTTGTCCTGGTTTTTGTGTTTGAATCGTTTTTAAATTTGAAATGACACGACCTAAACGATCTTTCACAATCATTTCTTTTCCAGGTGTGCCTGCAAGCCAATTATCATACGCTAATTCTAAGCCCTCACTTCCTCTATCATCGGTATTCGTAAAACCAACCACATGTGCAGCAATATCCGCTTCAGGATAAAAACGTTTGTATTCTTGTTGAAGATACATTCCGTGCAAAGAAAGTTGTTTTATTTTTTTTCCAATTTCAGGCGCGAGTCCTCTTTTAAGATATAAAAATTCGCGATTTTTTATTTTTGCTTTTTGAATGGACGATAAAATAGTTTCAACAGGAACATTCATTAAACGACTCAGCGTGCGTACTATTTTTTTATTTTCTGAAAATTCTTTTGGATTCACCCAAACAGAATAAACAGACGTACTAATTGCTAATGCTGCACCGCGTCTATCTGTCATCATCCCGCGAAAGGCAGGAACATCCACAACGCGTACTGCGCGCGCATCACCTTGATCGCGTAAAAAATTTTTTTTCAATAATGTTAAATCGATCAGGCGAACGATTAAGCCCATCACGATCATTAAAATGAAAGCAATGACAAAATAAAATCGCCAAGCGATAAATTTAGGAAGGATATTTCGTCTCACTCGTTCACAATCACCACTGATTTATTATCTGGAATAACCATGCCCATTTTACTTTCTGCAATGCGTTGTACACGCGCTTGCATTGTTAATGTACTTTTTTCTAATAAAAGTTGGCTCCATTGTACATGCAGGTTATTACGTTCTGCCAGTGTTTGTTCTACATTGGCATTTAAGCTGCGTGTCATGTTAGTAACATACACAATGCTTAACGCTGAAATGATGACACCGACAAATAAAAGTAACGTACTTAAATTTGTTTTAATAAGATTAATTGCAATGACGCTATCGCGCGATGCAACAGTTTGATTTGGAAAGCGTGTGGTGGTGGTAGCTGTTTTTGTTTTCATGATAATTTCTCCGCAATTCTTAATACTGCACTTCTAGCACGTGGATTGACTGCTATTTCTTCTACAGTGGGTTTAATCGCTCGCCCAATATGTTTTAACTTAGGTAAGTGATGTTGATGTTTAACAGGTAATTTCGCGGGAATTTTTTCACCGCGTTCATACTGCTGAATAAAACGTTTTACTATTCGATCTTCGAGCGAATGAAAACTAATCACGAGCATGCGTCCATGATGCGCGAGCACTTCGTACGCGGCTTGTAATCCTTGCTCTAAATCGTCTAACTCTTGATTAATAAAAATACGAATCGCTTGAAAACTACGTGTCGCAGGATGTTTTCCTTGATCACGTTTTGGAATAGCATTTTTAATAATTTCTGCTAATTGCAATGTTGTTTTGATGGGAGTCATCGCACGTTTTTCTACAACTGCGCGCGCAATGCGACGAGAAAAACGTTCTTCTCCTAATGTCCACAACACATCTGCTAATTTTTTTTCTTCAACTTCAGCTAGCCATTCTGCTGCTGTCATACCCGCAGTGGTATTCATGCGCATATCTAATTGGCCTTCACGCATAAAACTAAATCCACGTGAAGCATCTTCTAATTGCGGCGAAGAAACACCTAAATCAAATAAAATTCCATTCACTTTTCCAGCGAATTCAAGTGACGTTAAATTATTTTTTAATTGCGAAAAGGAACTATGACAAAAGATAACGCGCGGATCGTTTGAAAATTGTTGTTGTGCAAAAGTAATTGCTTCAGGATCTTTATCAAATGCAACGAGTTTTCCTTTGGTATTTAAGCGTTCTAAAATTGCATTCGCATGTCCGCCACGACCGAATGTGGCATCAACATAAATTCCATCTTTTTTAATCGACAGATTTTCGATGACCTCGTCTAATAAGACGGGCAAATGTTTTATAATTTTTTTCATCCTAGTTGTCGCCATTTTTTTACCCTCTTCCAAGAGGACGCTTTGCTATAAAGACAACGATTTCACTTCATCCGGTAACGCTGAATCTGGTTTCGATTCCTCTAGTAACCACTGACCTCGTCGTTTTTCCCAACAGTGTTCATCCCATAGTTCAAACTTTTTTCCTTGCCCAATTAATAAAGCGTGTTTTTTTAATTCGGCGTACTCACGCAAAACAGGTGGTAAAAGAATGCGGCCTTGGCCATCAATTTCAGCTTCAGTCGCGTGACCAATCAGCAAGCGTTGTATGCGTCGTGCAGCAGAATTAAAACTAGGTAATGCAGCGAGTTTATTTTCAATTTCTTCCCACGCAGTGAGAGGATAAAGCAATAAACAACGTTCTTCGGTATCAATCGTAGCTACAACACAACCGCGACTTTCATTTTGCAATCGCTCGCGATAACGGGTTGGCATCACAATGCGCCCTTTCGCATCAATGTTGACTTCGTTGACCCCTCTAAACACGTTTGCGGCTCCTTACTTTTTTAATTTTGTATTGGTTTCTATGTACGTAAGAGCCAATTTACCACAATCTCCCACTGATTACCACTATCTACCATTAAAAACCACTTAGTGCTTGAAAACAAAAAAAAAGCACGCTGATTAGCGTGCTTTTAAGTGAAAATAAAGTGAGCCGGCCGATAAGCCGGGTTCTGTCTTGGACAATCATTTATCTAGGACATTTGTCACCAAATGTCTCAAGCGACCTACCCGAGCTTCAATGTGGGTCACACCTGTAAACTTTTAAAAAAAATTTACGAAAGCTCCTATTTGGTCTTGCTCCAGGCGGGGTTTTCCATGCCATTATTGTTACCAATAACGCGGTGCGCTCTTACCGCACCTTTTCACCCTTACTCCAAAATGTTATTTTTGTAGCGGTATATTTTCTGTGGCACTTTCCGTAAGCTTACGCTTCCCAGTGGTTATCTGGCGCCGTACCCGTGGAGCCCGGACTTTCCTCCATATTAAAAAATACAGCGATTGTCTAGCTGGCTCGGGTGCCACAATAAAGAATTATTTTTTCAATTGCAACGCTATTTCGTAAATTTTATTTTTTCTTTCTTCGAGTATTTCTGCTGCGATTTCTACGGCTTGTTTTAAAGGGAGATATTGCAATAAAATTTTTAAAACTTTTTCTGTTGGAATTTCTTTTTTTTCTTGTGTGCGCGCAGAAGAAAATCCTTCCACTAAAATAACAAATTCTCCGCGCTGTTGATTTTTATCTTGCTGAAGCCACTCGACTAATTCCTGAAGTGAGCCTTGATGAATTGTTTCATATAATTTTGTTAATTCTCGCGCAATCACTGCACGACGTTCTGCGCCAAAAATTTTTTCCATTTCTTTTATCGTTTCAAGAATTCGATGCGGTGCTTCGTAAAAAATAATTGTGCACGCTACAGAAGATAATTCCATTAAACGATCTTGTTTTGCTTTTAATTTAACAGGAAGAAATCCGGCAAATAAAAATTCATCGGTCGGCAATCCTGCTGCACTTAATGCAGTAATGACTGCACATGCGCCTGGGATAGGCACGACACGTATTCCATTTTTTTGCACTTCGCGTACAAAAATAAATCCAGGATCACTAATTAACGGTGTGCCAGCATCACTAATCAATGCAATCGATTGTCCGCTGCGCAAGACCTCAATTAATTTGTGGATACGTTCACGCTCATTATGTTCATGTAAAGACAATAAACGTGTCGAAATAGAAAAATGTTGTAAAAGTGATCGGCTATGACGCGTATCTTCCGCCGCAATCCAATCCACTGATTTTAATGTTTCAATTGCACGCGGACTCATGTCCTGTAAATTACCAATCGGTGTCGCGACAATATATAACACACCAAAACTATTTTTATTCATAAGTAATTATGCTATCTTTTTGGATCCTTCAATTTATCACATCATGGTATTTTATGCGCAAAATATTAATTGGTTTAATTTCATTATCCGTTGCCAGCCTTTCAAGTTGTGCAACGTTAGACAATATGTTTGGTAGCAATCAATCATCAGCTACACAACACACCGCTTCTGTTTCTCCTAATAATGAGGCGTTCTGGAAAAGTAATTCTGGTTTAGTTTGGAACCGATTACAAACAATGCCTCCGAAAGAATTACAATCCATGCTCGCGCGTGACACAAATAATTCTGAAGCCAGTGGCTGGGTAAAACTCGCATTGATTAGCAAACAATACAGCACACGTTCACCAGAATTAATTCGTGAATTGCAAACATGGCGACAAAATTATCCAAATCATCCTGGCAATCAATTATTTCCTGCGAATGCAACACTGAGTAGTATTACAACCAATCCGCCTAAACATATTGCTCTGTTGCTTCCACTACAAGGCCCCTATGCGGGACAAGGTAAAACTATTCGTGATGGATTTATGCGCGCGTATTATGCACGTGCAAAAACAATGCCGCGTCAAACACTTTCCTTTATTGATACCAGTCAAAATCCAGATATTGCTGCACTCTATCAGCAAGCTGTGAGTAAAGGAGCAGATTTTGTCATTGGTCCACTAACAAAAAATGATGTGCAAATGATTCAGCGTATGGGAAATTTTCCTGCACAAACACTTGCGTTAAATTATTCTGATTCAGAAAGTTTACCTACCAATTTTTATGAATTTGGATTGTCTCCGCTTGATGAAACAAAACAATTAGCTGATAAAGCATCGCAAGCAGGACATCGTCGCGCGATTTTAATTGCACCAAGAAATGATTGGGGACAACGCATTTCAAAATCACTTACCGCACAATGGCAAAATAATGGTGGCGCAGTGGTAGATGTTTTTTATTTTTCTGAAGACACTAATTTTTCACAAGCGATTCCTGATCTTTTACACATCAATGCAAAAGCAGATCGTGAAATGATGAAAAAAGAAAATGACAAAAACATGCTTGCTAAACAACGTCGTCAAGATTTTGATGTTATCTTTTTATTAGCACAACCGAAAGAAGCAAGACAAATTGTTCCATTATTAAAATATTATTACGCGGGAAATGTTCCTATTTATGCAACCTCAACCGTGTATGCAGGTATTTCTAATCCACAAAGAGATGTTGATTTAAATGGCGTCATTTTCTGTGACATTCCTTCACTGATTAAATCAAAAAATGGAAAAGGAAATCGATTATTTGCGGTAGGATATGATTCTTATATGTTAAGTCATGAAATGCCACGACTGATTGCTATTCAAAACTTTCCTGTTTATGGCGCAACCGGTGCACTCACCCTCACATCACAACATAAAATTTATAGACGTTTACCATGGACACAAATACAAGAGGGACACATTTAGACAAACAAAAAACGGGGCGCGATGCGGAAGATCGCGCCTGTTTTTTTCTTGAATCGCAAGGATTAACACTTCTCACAAAAAATTTTCGCTGTAAATTAGGCGAAATTGATTTAATCATGCAAGATCAAAAATTTATTGTGTTTGTTGAAGTGCGCTCTAAAAATCGTTCTGATTATGGTGGCGCATTAATTTCTGTGAATAAATTAAAACAACACAAACTCATTCGAATCGCTTCTTTTTATTTACAACAACAAAAATGCTACAACAAAGTCCACTGTCGTTTTGATGTGATTGGCATTACTGAAAAAAAATTAGAATGGATTAAAAATGCATTTTTAGCTAACTAATATTATGGTATGGTATGCACCCAAGATGGGTCGTGGAGAAATAAGTGAAAAAATTATTTACATTACTAGCTATCGTACTTTCTTTACAGGGCTGCGTTTTTGCAGCAGGTGCAGCTGCAGGCGCTGCTGCGATTGCTGTTGTTTATGATCATCGAAAAATTGAAAAGATTATTCTCGATCAAAGAATTGCAAGTGCAATTAAAGAACGTATTGAAGCGAATGAAGAACTCTCGACTAAAGCACATATTAATGTCACGTGTTTCAATCAAACTGTTTTATTAACCGGCGAAGCTATCACAAAAGAAATGCGCGAAGAAGCGGAAGTCATTGCGCGCGGTACACCCGATGTTCAACATGTTTATAATGCATTAACATTACAAGCACCGAGCTCATCATTAACACGTACAAGTGATGCGTGGATTACAACAAAAATTAAAACAAAAATGTTAGCTGATAAAGAATTAGAATCGAGCACCATTAAAGTCGTGACTGAAAATGGCACTGTTTATTTATTAGGTATCGTCAGTCGTGATCAAGCAGACATCGCTGTTGAAATTGCACGACAAGAATCTGGCGTACAAAAAGTAGTGAGGATTTTCCAATACACTAATTAATTTTATTGCAAGGATGCTATGAAAAAATTCATATATTGCATTTTCACTTTAGCAATGTTCAGTTTATTACAAAGCTGCATGGTCAGTGCTGCTACCACCAGTGCGCAAGTTGTTTATGACAGAAAACATATTGATGACTCTCTCGAAGATAATCACATTAGCTTTACCGCCGACGAAGAACTTTTCTTAAAAAGAAAACAATTTAGTGATTCACATCTTTCCATCGCTACTTTTCATCGCGTTGTGCTAATGACAGGACAAGTCTCATCTGAACGGTTACAGAAAGAAGCAGAAAATATTGTAAGAAGCATTCCAGATGTAAAAACAATTTATAATATGACACGCGTCGGAGAATCCACTTCTGGATTCACACAAGCACAAGATGTTTGGATTACCACTAAAATTAAAACTCAAATGATTGCTTCAAATGATTTTTATCCAGGGCAAGTAAAAGTCGTCACAGAAGATGGCGTTGTTTATCTGATGGGAATTTTACCGCCTGATCAAGCAGAAATTGCTGTCGATATTGCGCGACAAACTTCTGGCGTCACGAGTGTTGTAAAAATTTTTAAATATTTAGTGGTGCGTCAAAAAACAGGGGATGATTCCTAATGAGTTCTCTCATCATCAATGGCGTCCCTATTCCCTTTCGTCAATTAGAATCAGATGCTTTTTTTAATTCCATCGCAAGTTGCATTTATTGGAAAGATAAAAATGGAATTTATTTAGGATGCAATGATGCCACATTAAAAACACTTCGCCTCAAATCACGCGAGCAAATGATTGGTAAATCGGATTATGATTTATGGTCCACCCATCATGCGAATGAATTACGCAAAACAGATATGGAAGCCATGAGTCAAAATAAAGTGATCGAGACAGAAGAATCAATCACGTTACCTTCTGGACAAAAATGTTATTTTTTTAGCGTAAAAGCGCCTTTAAAAGATGAACACGGTGAAATCATCGGCGTCGTTGGAAGTTCTTTTGATATTACTGATTTTAAAACACGCCAAAAAAATTCAGCTGTCAACAGTCGCGCAATTACACAATTTCTGGCACTCATGAGCCACGAATTACGTATTCCACTCACAGGTATTATCAGCACAGCAAGTATGTTAGCTGAAGAAAATGTCACTCTTGAAGAAACACGTGAATTCAGCAAAATTATTGTGAACTCGGGAAATTATCTTTTATCAACACTCAATAATATTTTAGATTTTGCAAAACTCGAAGCTGATAAATTTGAATTAATCCACACGCGCGTCAATTTAAATATTCTTGTTGAAGAAATTTTTGCATTACTCGGCCCCAGCGCAAAAGAAAAAGGATTAAAACTTCAAGCGTATTTTGAAAATGAATTACCTTATGTGATTACTGATCCACGCGCATTACGACATATCATGATTAATTTAGTCAGCAATGCGATTAAATTTACTGATCACGGCTCTGTGAGTATTTTTGTTCGCATTATCGAACAGAAAAAAAATACTATTGTCATGAGCATCGCCGTAAAAGATACAGGCCCCGGAATTCCTAATGAAAAAATTGATTTTATTTTTGATCGTTTTTCACAGCTAGAAAACGTTTACATTCGAAAAAACAGCCGAAGTGGAACAGGCTTAGGTTTATCTTTAGTAAAAAAACTCACTGAATTATTGGGTGGAAAGATTGAAGTGACAAGCACATTAGGTGTAGGCTCTACCTTCACTTTTTCGGGAAAATTTCTGTTAAGCGCTAATCGAAACAAACAACCGACTAAAAGCGAGTATAGCTATGACGGCTGAAACAACATTAATAAACGCATTACTCATCGAAGATGATCTTATCGTGCAACGCGTTCATACGATGATGCTAACTAAATTAGGCTGCAAAGTAGAGATTGCAGCAGATGGACTTTCTGCATTAAAAAAAGTAACAGATTTTGCTTATGATATTATTTTTGTGGATATTGGATTACCTGATATTTCCGGCTTTGAAGTGATTGAAAAAATCAAAGCCATCAATCGTAATTTTTCTAGAAATATTCCTATCATCGCGTTGACGGGTTACACGGGCGAACAAGAAAAACAAGATTGTAAACAAGCGGGCGCGTCGGAAGTTATTTATAAGCCGGTGTTGGCGCAGACGATGCGGGCGGTTTTGTCTACCAATCTTGCGACTATTAGCTGAATATCTTTTACTCTTTCAGCTATATATTTTTTCTACAAAATATGAAATAATCCTACATGCGTTTTTCTGTCTGTAAATTTCTCACAGAAAAATGCCACTGAAAACAATAAAATATTCGCGTTTAAAAAACAGGGTGGTAGTAAAACCCTCACTTACATAAGTCTTAATGTAAGCAGAGATAAGGAGTAGGATATGCTGAGTACTAATAAAAAAGATTCTGATACGACTGATATAACCGAAACCGCTATTCTATCAGCTGATGGGCAGATGACTTCCGTTTCTGATGTTATAACTTCAGGAGAAGCGCCTGTTTTTGCGCTTCCTCCTACATCATACTCAGGCGGGGCAGCAACACAAAAGAAAAAGGCGGTCTCCCCTACTATTTCCAAAACTAACGCAGCATCTGATAAAGCAAAAAAAGCTGAAGGAAAAAAAACTTCTCCGCGTAAAAAAACGGATGATGAGAAAGGACATACTCCGCCTGTGCGAAGCCCTGCTTTTTCGGCTTCGCAGCCAACATACACTAATGCAGCTCAAGTGAGACAATCTCTTTTGCAAACAGCAGAACGCAGTAGCTCTCCTCTTACTGCTTTCGCAGCAGCCACAAGTAGTGCTGCTACTCCGGGTCTTTCCGTGAAAGTGAGCCCTCATTTATCTGCAAGATCTAATCCCAATTCACCTAAAGCTGGCAACACAGCAGCAATGACTACCATGTTAAAAAAAGGGGAAAGAAGTCCAGAACCAGCATTACCTCCCTATTTAATCAAAGCAACAGGGTTGGTTGTTCACGTACCTTTATTAGAAAAAGGGATATTGGCAGTGGCTGCACCTAAAGTAGCAGCAGAGAACTTGAGTGAACATAAATTTACTCTCGGATCAAGAACATTAGTAATCGGCGCAGATCAAAAAGATTTTTCTGATTCAGATCCTAGTAAAACGAAAAGAAAACAGAAAGAATTTGAAAAATTAATTATTGATCATAGAAAATTATTGTTGAATATACTAAATGCTACACACGTACCTTTCCCAAAAGCAGCAGCAATATCAGCAATAGCTCTTCAGCTTATTACTGAATATTCGGGATATTTTTCATTGCATACATCAGATCCTGAAGATATTATTTTTAACCCTACTCGCAGAGATGAAATCTTTCTACCACTAACACCTAAGGGACCGTATGTTTATCCTTGGCTTTCAAGAAATGCAGGACAATTTCAATTTACAGGAGGCTTCGATCAGTTTGTAACTTGCGGCTGTATCTTTGGATCAAGCTTACTCGCAGAAGATCAAAAAGAAAATTTTTTCCCTGTAATCAAACATTACTTTGACCTTTTCCCCACACAACAAATTCAAGATGTTACAGGTGATGATCCTGCAGTTTATGAAGAACATGCGCTTTCCACTTTAACTATCTACGCTAGTTTTATTCAAAAGCATGCTAAGCAGAATCAGCCTAGAAAATTACTTTATCATTTGCCTTACTATGATTATTTCATGTTTGGCATTGAGCTTTATTTAAAAAATAAAATTACACTAAGCGCATTAGATAAATTTTATCGTTTGCTCTTAGATAAAAGAGATGAACTTATTGACGCAATACTTACAATTTGTAAATCATATAATATCGATGTTGTAATTCACTCTCCTTTTGAGCCTCTTTTTGAGTCTATCGCTGATCGTATTGAAACAGAAAGAAGCAATACAGAATCTCCTTCTATTGCAAGCGCTGTTATTTCACGAGTTTGTCCTCCTGAAGTATTAGCCAAACTTAATTCAAATCGAGAACCAGGTGTGGGTGTAGAAAAAAGTGACATAAAAGCAGTGGCTCAATATTGTTTACAAGCATTGATGCTGGCTGCGACATCAGATAGCAAAACAAATCCTAATAGCAGTACAGCGACAACAGCAGCTCACGCAGAAACAACCACAGCAGCAGCGATGCTAAAACGTCAACGACAAGTATGGACAGATTTTGCTGCATTTGAAACAGATATTAAAATAGATGAGAAAACAGGTGCCCAGAAAATAAAAATTTCTGATGCAATTAAAAATATTGAAGATCTTTTGCAAATAGGAAATGCAGTGATGCACGGCGTCGCTTCTTATGGCAAACCTAATTATTCTGTTTGCGCATTAAATTCTTTAACTGAAAAACAAATCGCAACCAGTTATTCAACACTGACTAAAGCAAATAAAGCATCACACAAATCATATGGTGCGATTGTTAATTTACATGAAATTGATCGCACACTGGTTTACACAAGAGAAAATAATAAATCTAACAAAGGTCTTGTTTTTTATGCAGGAGCCGCCGCCCCTGAATTATTACCTGCTTTAGTTAGAATGCGAGACGACGTTCCTCTTCCGAATAATTCAAGAACAAACGCTGCTGCAAGCGTTGAACTACAACGTCTTTTGACTGCTTCCCCCTCTCCCTCAGCAAAAAATAGACGATCTTTTTATTAACCATGGTACATCGGATAGTACAAAAGTATGGACTCAGCTAAATTTGAACAGCTTACACAATTACTATCCAAAAAATATCGCCATATCCTTGGAAAATCACAAAGTGATACTCAATCTATCGAAACGATGATTGAAAACATCGCAAACTATTACGAAGACATTATTGGTTTCATGCCAGGAAATGTCTATTGGATTAATAATGATTGTACTGCAGCAGGTTGCAATAAAAATGTTTTAAATATGCTTGGTTTAAAATCAATGAATCAATTTAAAGGACTCACCTTTGAAGGAATGGGAAAAGTAGGAAAATGGACTCCTGAAGCCACTCAATCATTCAAACGTGACACACTTGCCGTCATGAAAACAGGAGAAGCAAAATTAGGGATAGAAGAACCCCCTATTCCTCATTCTGATGGAAGAGTTATTTATTTCTTAACAAGCCGTGTTCCTGTTTTCGATCATGCAGGTGCGGTCGTTGGTGTTGTCGGTATTTCAATTGATATTTCTGAACGAAAAAAAATGGAATTAGATTTACTTCAAGCAAAAGATGCAGCAGAAACTGCAAACCGTGTTAAAACTGCTTTTATTGCAAACATGAGTCACGATATTAGAACACCCTTGACAGGCATTATTGGCATGTCACAAATGCTAGAAGAAGAAGTAAAAACAGCAGAAGAAAAAGATCAAGTACACAGCATATTGGAATGCGGAAAAAATTTATTAGATTTATTAAATGGCGTACTCAGTGTTGTCTCCACTGATCAACAGCTGAGAGAAGAAGATATTTATGAAGAAACTTTTGATTTACGTGAAAGCATAAGTCGATTATGCAGTCTCGAATTACCCATGATACGCTCCCAAAATCTTTCATTAAAAACAGAAATTGATGATGCCCTTCCCGCAAAAATTATTACAGATAAAGTGAAATTAGAACGTATTATTTTAAATTTATTAGGTAATGCAATTAAATTTACGCAAAAAGGACATATCAAACTTAAATTAAAATTAGTTTCACGACAAAAAGAAATAATGAAAATAAAATTCAGTGTCACCGACACGGGCATGGGCATCCCAAAAGATCAACAAGACAAAGTATTCGATCAATTTTTTAGAGGAAACCCTTCTTACAAAGGTGAATTTAAAGGTTATGGTGTTGGACTTTATATCGCACAAAAATTTGCGATCTTACTGGGCGGAACCATTTCACTGAAAAGTCGCATAGGAAAAGGCACCACATTCCAATTTGTTTTACCTATAAAAATTAATCCTGCCAATAAAGAAAAGCAAAAAGTTTTTAATTCTATTTCTAAATCACTTCCTGCAAACAAACCCTTACTTGTTTCTACAAAAAAATCCCCGACTGTTTTACTAATAGAAGATAATGCCATTGCAATGCGCATTGCTAAAAATGCGTTGAGCAAAACAGGCTGTGTCATTAAACCCCTGGTGAATGGTGAATCTGCATTGCAATTAGTAAAAACAGAACCCATCGACTTAATTTTAACAGATATTGGGTTACCGGGTATTTCAGGAAATGAATTAACACTTTTAATTCGTTATTGGGAAAAAATATCAGGGAAAAAACCTATTCCTATTATTGGTGTGACTGCACATGCAAAAAATGAAACAGAACAAGAATGCCTTAATGCGGGCATGAATGCTGTTATTGCAAAACCTTTTACTGCAGCAGTTGCACAAGATATTTTAAATGAATTTATTCTTGGTGAAACAAAAGAAAATTCTTCTGTTTTTGTTTTACCAAAAAATGAAATTGATTCTTTTGAATTGGATGATTACCCTCTCATAGACAAACAAATTGCATTACAAAATATTGAAAATGAATCTGCTTTGAAAGAATTATTACGAATTTTAGTAAATCAATCTATTTTAGAAGGCGGTTCAATTTTAAAAAATGCATATGAAAAAAAAGATTGGGAAACAATGCAAAAAACAGCCCACCGATTAAAAAGTGGCGCGCTTTATTGTGGCGCAAAAAAAATGGAAAAAGCCTGTCAACAAATCGAATGTTTTTGTAAAGAAAAACATTATGAAGAATTAAAACAAGCGTACAAAAAGTTAGTCTCCACATTTAATGAAACAAAAAAAGAAATAGAAACGTTACTACAAGAAACTAAGTAATTTTTCATTCTATATTTTTTACCGATACTAAAAAAATATTCACTCGCTGGAGATGAGAAATGCTTACACGAATAACAAAACGTTCTACAGCAACATTATTTCAACATCATTTAACTTCTCGAACTGTAATTCCTAAAAGTACATCTTCTTTTATTAACACTACACGCTCCTTCACCTCAATACCAACACCACATATTCCAGAACTTCCTGTATTAAACACAGTAACACAATATGCCTTAGCGCATTTACCAAAAAAATCTCTCACTAATACAGCAATTGTTTATATTCATCACGCTTTATATTCTTCTTTACCTGTTCTGTCTTCTATGTTCAAACTCGGTTTATCGCCTCAAAATACATTTGTGTTAGGTAAGCATTATTCAGAATGCAAAGGGGTTGTCGAAGAAGCAAAAAAAATGGGTGTCCATTACCAACCGTGTTCTCGCCAATCAGGATTAGGTAAATTTTCATCTGCTTTTGTGCGTGATATTGTTTTATTGTGGGAGTCTGTTGCGCGTGAATTAAAAGATAAAAAAGAAATTAGAGATATTATTATCATGGATCATGGCGGTCATGCTGTAGCATTCACGCCAGTAGAAATTATTGAAAACTACAACATAGTCGGTATTGAAAAAACAACCGCGGGATTACTTGATAAAAAAGCATGTGGATTATTTTTCCCTCTCATTGCGCCTGCATTATGCGCAGCCAAACGAGTTTTAGAATCTCCATGTATTGCAGATGCTGTTGTTGCAAAATTGATTCCTCTCCTTCCTTCTATAAGTGCTACCAAAGCTTACTGTGCCGTTTTGGGTTACGGTGCAGTAGGAAAAGCAGTTGCTGATAAATTATTATCATTAGGACACAGAGTCGTCGTTTATGATTGCGATCCTAATCAGCTTAAAAAAATTACTGGCGGTGCTATTCCAACCAATGATAACTATGCTGTCATTGGATATGCTGATTATATTTTTGGCTGCTCAGGAAGAATTTCTCTTCCATCATTTGAAATGATAAGACTGTCTAATAAAAATAAAGTGCTCATTAGTGCTTCTTCAGAAGATAAAGAATTCTTACCCATGTTAGAATTCATACAACGAATAAATAATAGGAAAGTGCCGACAACAAAGCCATTAGCTGATGTCGTGTATACATCAGAAATGGATGCACAAGTCTGCTTAGTGAGAGGTGGATTTCCCATTAACTTTGATGACACAGGAGAATCCGTTCCTGCAAAAGAAATTGATTTAACACGATCACTCAATTTTATGAGTGTATTACAAGCTATTGATTTCTTAAATAACCCACAAAAAACACATCATTTAAAAAAAAGTGGCACTTACATGCTTTATCCGGCATTACAAAGCCTTGTCGCAACAGAATGGCTAAAAGGACAACCCGCCAAACGTTTCCCAAATGAAACAGCTGCTCAATTCTTAGATGAACAATGGATTGTGAGTAATTCTGGTGGAACACATGAAGCGAATACCACTTTCAAAGCAGCAAATACAGCAAACGAGAATGTTGACGCAAAATCAAATGATGCAACACGAACATTCCGCAGATAATAAATAAATTTTTTTATTTCGTAATTTTTTTATTCTACCAACACCAAATGCGATTTCTTTTTTTCTTGTGAAGGTGAAATGGCTGTTTGAGTGGGTTCACTGTGATGAATGAGATTGTGTCCTGCAACTACGGTGTCGCCTTCTGCTTCTTCATTAAAATACATTCCATCTCCATTTTCATGCGCGTAAATCGCACGAACAGATTGCACGGGAACAGAAACAAAATTGACAGCACCTGAAAAAGAAGCAGAAAATTCCACTAACTCATTATTCATCACAAGACTGCGCACTGCGATGGAAGAAATATTAAAAAGAATTTCACCGTCTTGATCGATATGTTGTTCGGGAACTTTGCAGCCAGGATAATTTGCATTCACGATTAAAATCGGCGTACATAAACTATCAACGATCCAATCATGAAATGCGCGTAAAAGATAAGGTTTATTTGAAATCATAAAAACGTTATGCCATTTCTGTTTTCATTTTACGAAGATCTTGTTCTTTCTCTGTTAAACTCGCTTGGAAAGAATCTCTCGCAAACATGCGTTCAGCATATTTAATAATCGCTTTTCCTTCAGGCGGTAACGTAATTCCCCACGCAGGTAAACGCCATAAAATAGGCGCAATGCAACAATCCACTAACGAAAATTCTTCATTTAAGAAAAAAGGAGAATTTGCAAAAAGAGGCGCTAATTCCAGCAAATAATTGCGTAATTCTTTACACGCTGCTTGTGATTCTGCTGCTTTACCTTTTTCAATTTTACGAACTAATTCACCCCATTCACGATCAATTCTATAAATCATTAAACGTGTTTTTGCGCGTGCAACAGGATAAACAGGCATTAAAGGGGGATGAGGAAAACGTTCATCTAAATATTCTAAAATAATATTGGAATCATATAACACTAAATCGCGATCAATTAAGGTAGGAATCGTTCCATAAGGATTTAGCTGTATTAAATCTTCTATTTTTTCATTTCCATCCATGTAAATGACGTCAACAGACACGCCTTTTTCAGCTAATACAATGCGAACGCGATGACTTAAAATATCAAGCGAACTTGAATATAACGTCATAACAGAGCGTTTGTTGGTAATGACAGCCATGAATGCTCCATGAAAAAAAAATTAAAATAAAATTAGTGTTACCGTTTGGAGTATTGCGTTCCTTTACGTGCTTTATGGCGTCCCACTTTTTTACGTTCAACTTCACGCGCATCACGTGTTAAGCAACCTGCTTTACGCAGAATCTTTCGAATAGAGCCTTCACCTGAATCTTCTTCATCTTTTCCGATTGCTTTTGCATATTTTAATAATGCTCTTGCAATCGCATGACGAATGGCACCGGCTTGACCTGTGATACCGCCTCCACGAACAGTCACCATTATATCAAAATCTGACGCCATTTGGGTGATTTCGAGTGGTTGACGCACCATCATTTGTGCCGTTTTACGGCCGAAATATTGTTCTAACGTATTATCGTTTACAGTAATACTTCCACTACCACGCTTTAAAAAAACACGCGCAGTAGACGTTTTACGACGACCAGTACTTTGATAAGGTTTTTCTGCCATTGCGTTACTCTGCCTCTGATAAATTAAGTTCTTGGGGTTGTTGTGCAGCATGGGGATGTGCTGATCCAGCATACACTTTTAATTTGCGATACATATCACGACCTAACGTATTTTTAGGCAACATTCCTTTCACTGCAATTTCAATAACCCGAATAGGATGTGTTGCGCGTAATTTTTCAAATGTGATTTCTTTCATACCACCTGGATAACCACTATGACGGCGGTAAATTTTATCTTTTGTTTTTGTACCCGTCACACGAATTTTTTCTGCGTTAATCACAACAATATAATCGCCTGTATCAACATGAGGCGTATATTCAGGCTTGTGTTTTCCGCGTAATCGCACTGCAATTTGGCTTGCTAAACGACCTAGTGTTTGCCCAGCCGCATCAACAATAAACCAGTTATTCGCGACTGTTCCATTTTTTGCTTGAAAAGTTTTCATTTGTCCTCACTCCCGTGAGTTATAAATAGCTAAGGATTGAAAAGATGGCAGATTCTATAGGAATGCGAATGACTACGCAAGTCTTGATGCAAATTCTGCATGAATTCGAATGCCAAATAATTTTATTTTTTGCTTAGAAATAAAAAGCTTTGAACAAAGCCTTTTTTCATAAAAAAAACTTTCGCAAAAGAATAAAGTTATGTTATTGTAGGCCGTGTTTTTTTATTGACTTTTAAGAGGAATAACTAATGGCTGCTAAAAAGAAAATGTCTGCCAAAACCAATGGAAAAGCGAGCAATAAAAAACTTTCTAAAGCCCCTGTTGTGAGAAAGGTTCCTACCATTAAGGATCCGCTCACCAAAGGTGGAATGATGAGAGCAATTGGTGAAATGACTGGTGTTTCCAAACGCGATATCACTGGAACATTAGAAGCGCTCGCTAAACTCGTTGAATTGCACGTTAAATCACGTGGTCCTGGCAAATTCGTTTTACCTGGTTTATTAAAAATCGTTGTTGTTAAAAAACCAGCTCGTCCAGCACGCAAAGGAATCAATCCTTTCACCGGACAAGAAATGATGTTCAAAGCGAAACCTGCTTACAAAGTTGTTAAAATTCGTGCATTGAAAAAACTAAAAGAAATGGTTGATTAATCATCTCCATCTTCACACGATAAAGGCACGTTTACCGTGCCTTTATTTTTCTACCTGAGTAAAATCATCCTGTTACCGATCGATCAAAAAAATAGCTGAAATTTGCTATAATCTACATGATAACTATTATTAAAAATTGATGAGGAGTCACTTTTATGACAAAAAGCAGCAGTAAACAAGGCAATCCATTTTATTATAAAAATGAACTGTTCCAGCTATTACAAAATGAATCTGAGATAGAAAATATCAGATATGATTCTATTCATCCTGAAGAAGAAAAACTCCATGACCCAAGCGCAAAATTTGCTTTTTCATACCCTTATGAAAAAGAAGAAACTGTTATCTTTGATGTACGCGGAACAAAAAAACCAAAAATACTTGCAGCATTAAGAGAGAATTCTGATTATTTTATTTTTCGCCAAGATACAGCTAAAATTTCATATGCTATTCCTAAAAGCCAATGGTTATTCGTGAATATGAAATTACATGGAAAATCATCTGCGCCTAAAATAACTACTGTAGAAAGAATAGAAAAAGAAGAAAAATTTCAAAACGCCATCATCAATAAACTAAAAGAATATGGCGCAACTGAAATTATTTATCCCCCTGGAATTTCTTTTGCACTTGATGCAAAAAAATTACAAATTCTATTACCCATATGCAAAGAAAATAAAGCATATTTAAATGTGACAAATATGCATAACAGAGCACGTCCCACTGTGGATGTTCCAAAAGAAAATTTAGAAAACTTTTATCAATCTCTTTTAGAATATGAAATGAAACTGCATAGGGAAGCTAAAAGTATTTTAACTTTCAAACCCATTACTGCAACTCATGATGATCTAAAGGAAAAAGCAGAGCTCACTGCTTCAATTAAGCAAGTTATCAAATTGGTGGGAGAAGATGACGCACAATCATTAATTTTAATTGCTTTAACTGAACCTTTTGAAAAAGAAAAAAAAGAAGTTGCTCAGAAACGATTAAATGAAAAACTAACCGCCACTCTTCCTGCGGAAAAACATAAAAACCAAAAAGAAATTATTATTGAACTCGAAAAAATAAATAAAATTTATCTTGGTTTCAACAAAAAAAACAGACCAGAAATATTAGCGCATTGCATGCAGCAATTATTACCACCCACTACAGAACCCACGCTTTAAAAAATAATTAAAATTGATTACTCACGACTCAGAAATTTCTTCTTTAACAACTTTCACTAAATAATCCGCAAATAATTTTACATTCGCAGAATCTTCACCTTCCACCATAATGCGAATTAAAGGTTCTGTTCCTGAGCTGCGTAATAAAACACGTCCGGTGTGATTCAATTTTTTTTCTACTTCATTCACTGCTTGTTGAATACGCGGTTTTTCAAAAAATTTTTTATCGAGTGAATTCGTTTTAATATTCACTAATATTTGCGGCATTTTTTGTAAGCCATTTTTCAATGCAGATAACGAACAATTTTTATGACACATTGCTGAAATTACTTGTAATGCAGTGACAATTCCATCCCCTGTTGTGTTGGAATCGTAACAGACAATATGTCCAGACGGTTCACCGCCTAATTCCCATTGACGTTCACGCAATTCAGCTGCGACATAACGATCACCTACCGAAACGCGCGTGAATTCAATTCCTAAATCTAATAACGCTTTTTCTAATCCAAAATTAGACATCACTGTTCCAACAACACCACCGCGTAATTTTTTTCGTGCATGACGTTCGCGCGCAATAATAAATAACATTTCATCGCCATCTAAAATATTTCCTTTTTCATCAATCATGATGACGCGATCACCATCACCATCAAGTGCGATTCCTAAATTCGCTTGATGTTGTAAAACAGATTGGCGTAAAGAATCAGGATGCATTGCACCACAATTTAAATTGATATTGAGTCCATTCGGTTCTACACCCAGCTCAATAACATCTGCACCTAATTCACGAAATACATTCGGCGCAATGTGATACGCTGCGCCATTCGCGCAATCTACCACTATTTTTAAGCCATTTAATTTGATATCAGAAGAGACTGTGCTTTTGCAAAATTCAATATAACGTCCTGGTGCATCGACAATACGAAGTGCTTTTCCTAATTCTGCAGAATCGACTGTCGTCATTGGTTTTTCAATTTGTTCTTCAATTGCTAATTCAACTTCATCCGGTAATTTTGTTCCTTGTGATGAAAAAAATTTAATTCCATTATCAAAATAAGGATTATGGGATGCGCTGATAACAATGCCTGCTTGTGCGCGCAATGTTCGTGTTAGATAAGCAATCGCGGGTGTTGGCATCGGACCTAAAAGATGGGTATCCACTCCTGCTGCAGAGAGTCCTGCTTCAAGTACAGATTCAAACATGTAGCCAGAAATGCGTGTATCTTTTCCAATTAAAACTTTTCCGTGACGACCTTGTCGCGCGAGTACTTCACCGACTGCCCAACCTAATTTCAAAATAAATTCTGCATTAATGGGCCATGTCCCCACACGTCCACGAATTCCATCCGTTCCAAAATATTTTCGTGATTGATTAGTGTGTTTCATTTTTTTGACCGAGTGGTTCCTGAGGAAATGTAGGCGCAGGCGCTGGTTTGTTGCCAGTATCTTGCCAACCAGCAGGTTCACGCGGAATTTTTCCCGCCATGATATCGTCAATTTGTTCTGCGTTAATCGTTTCGTATTTAATAAGTGCTTGCGCCATTGCATGCAATTTATCAATACTTTCTTTCAGAATTTTTTCTGCACGACGATAATTTTGTTCAATGATGTGATGAACTTCTTGATCAATCACAGCTGACGTCGTTTCAGAAATTTCTTTGTGTCGCGCAACAGAATGGCCTAAGAAAATTTCACCTTCATCTTCACCAAATGTCAGAGGACCTAACCGTTCAGACAATCCCCATTTTGTTACCATATTTCTCGCAATTTCTGTTGCTTTTTGAATATCGTTTGATGCACCCGTTGTCACTTTTCCTGGTCCAAAAATAATTTCTTCTGCAATACGTCCGCCAAATAATCCTGAAATTCTGCTTTCTAAATATTGTTTCGTATAACTATAACGATCACCTTCAGGTAAAAATACAGTGACACCTAATGCTCTTCCACGCGGAATAATTGTAACTTTATGAACAGGATCATGTTCAGGAACATTGAGTCCAACAATCGCGTGACCCGATTCATGATATGCAGTAATTTTTTTCTCTGATTCACTCATCACCATTGATCGACGTTCTGCACCCATAATCACTTTATCTTTTGCTTTTTCAAATTCTTCCATTCCAACAACCCGTTTATTTCCACGTGCAGCAAATAAAGCCGCTTCATTCACAATGTTTGCTAAATCTGCACCAGAAAATCCAGGTGTACTGCGCGCAATAACAGACACAACCACATCATCTGATAAAGGAACTTTACGCATGTGTACTTTTAAAATTTGTTCTCGGCCTTTAATATCAGGTAATCCCACTGTCACTTGTCTATCGAATCGACCTGGACGTAATAATGCAGGATCTAATACATCAGGACGATTGGTTGCAGCAATCACAATCACACCTTCATTTCCTTGGAAACCATCCATTTCAACTAATAATTGATTCAATGTTTGTTCGCGTTCATCGTGACCACCGCCTAATCCTGCTCCACGATGACGACCGACTGCATCAATTTCATCGATAAAAATAATGCACGGCGCTTGTTTTTTTGCTTGCTCAAACATATCGCGAACACGTGATGCACCGACACCCACAAACATTTCTACAAAATCAGAACCTGAAATAGTAAAGAAAGGAACTTTTGCTTCACCTGCAACTGCTTTTGCTAATAATGTTTTTCCTGTTCCAGGAGGACCAATTAATAAAACGCCTTGTGGAATTTTTCCACCGAGTTTCTGAAACTTGCCTGGATCACGAAGAAAATCGACTAATTCTTTCACTTCTTCTTTTGCTTCTTCAACACCTGCAACATCTGCAAATGTAATTTTTACTTGATCTTCACCTAACAATCGCGCACGACTGCGGCCAAATGAAAATGCACCCCCGCGACCTGCACCGGCTTGTTGACGTAAAACATAAATCCAAATTGCAAATAAAATAATCCACGGTAATAAATTTAAAAGATGCATTAATAAACCAGGTTGTTCAGGGGGTTTACCTTTGATTGTGACATTCTTATCAATTAAATCTTTTAAAAGTCCCGGATCTTGCCGCATCGGTAAATACGTAGAAAAAGCCTTATTATTTTGCAAAGTTCCGAGCACATCTTGTTCTGTAATCGTGACAGAACTGACATTACCTTGCTTAATTTCAGTTAAAAATGTGGAATAGCTGATTTTTTCTTCGGGCTCATTTCGGGGCCCAAAAATATTAAAGACTGAAACGAGAATAACACCTGCAACCATCCATAACAAAATCGTTTTGATAGTATCGTTCACCGTGCTGACCTCTTCATGTCTAAAAAATGATAATTCAGTTTAGCAGAGCTCTCATGAGCTAGCATTATTTTCTTGCAACAATATAAACTTCACTCGATCGATCGCGTGATGCTTTTGGTTTGCGTATTGTGACCTTTGTAAAATGTTGGCGTACTGTCTTAAGAAAAGAATCAAATCCTTCTCCTTGAAATAATTTAATCAGAAAACCGCCTTCTTTTTTTAAAATTCGTATCGCAAAATCCAACGCTAATTCAGCTAAAGCCATTGCGCGCGGTTGATCCACACTACTGATCCCGCTGAGATTAGGTGCCATATCAGATACCACCCAATCCACTTTTATAGTTTGAATCCGTGACAATAATGCTTCAAAAATAATATCCGATGAAAAATCACCTTGAATAAATTCCACACCCTCAATCGGATCCATCGCTAATAAATCAAGCGCAATAATTTTTCCGCGATCGCCTACCCATTTTTTCATGACTTGCGACCAACTACCGGGCGCTGCACCTAATTCAACAATCGTCATGCCCGATTTAAAAAGACGATCACGTTCTTGTAATTCAATTAGCTTATAAACAGCACGAGAACGATAACCCATTTGCTGCGCTTTTTTCACATACGGATCAGAAAAATGTTCTTGTAGCCAACGTTGACTGCTGCTTTTTTTCACCATTTATTCGTGTATCACTTCTAAGATTTCGTAAGATGCACTTCCTTCCGGTGTGCGCACTTCGACAACATCATCCACATATTTTCCAATCAATGCGCGCGCAATCGGAGAAGTCACTGAAATTTTATTTTTTTCAACATTCGCTTCATCTTCACCCACAATTTGATAACGCACTTTTTTCCCTGTTTCTGGATTAATTAATACAACAATGACACCAAAAATAACGCGGCCCGTATTTGCAATTTGCGTGACATCAATAATTTGTGCAAAAGAAAGTTTCGATTCAATATCTAAAATACGGCCTTCATTAAAACTTTGTTGTTCACGTGCAGCATGATATTCCGCATTTTCTTTTAAATCACCGTGCGCACGCGCTTCTGCAATTGCAGCGGTAATACGAGGACGATCCACTGTTTTTAAACGTTGCAATTCATCACGTAACATTTCTGCACCCAATACTGTCATCGGAGTTTTTTGCATAGAACACCTCTAGAAATTGCTATTTTGCATTATAACTTCGTTGCGCTCATTTTTAAAATGCTCATTTATTAAAATATAAACTCCGCTTTTAAAAATTTCGCGCGCCTCGTTCTAATGCAAAATATCTAATTTCTAGAGGTATTCTGCAATTAGATTTCTTCAAAAAATTTTTTAACGCGATCAAACCATGAACGTGATTTAGGATTATGTTTATCACCTTCTGTTAACATTGTTTTTTCAAATTCTTTTAATAACTCTTTTTGTTTATGCGAAAGGTTAATCGGTGTTTCAACAACCACTCTGCAAAGTAAATCACCGATTGAGCCTCCACGCACAGAAGGCACACCCATTCCACGCAATCGAAATACTTTTCCTGATTGTGTTTCTGCAGGAATTTTTAATTTTGCTTTTCCACTTAATGTAGGAATATCTAATTCGCCTCCTATGGCAGTGGTCACAAAACTAATTGGCATTTCGCAAAGCAAGTTTATTCCATCTCGTTCAAAAATGGCATGTTGTTTTATTTGGATTTGCACATATAAATCACCGGAATGCGAGCCTTGCTCACCCGCTTCACCTTCGCCTGCTAAACGAATACGATCACCTGTATCAACACCCGGTGGAATTTTGACAGATAATTTTTTAGTTTGTTTTTTACGGCCTTTTCCTCTGCATGTTGCACAAGGATCATTGACAACACGACCTTGCCCTCGACACGTTGGACACGTTTGTTGAACAGAAAAAAATCCTTGCTGCATGCGAATTTGACCGTACCCATCGCAATCTTGACAGGTGACAGGCACTGCACCTTTTCGTGCACCACTGCCATGGCAATCTGAACACGCCACCATCGTTGGAATTTCTAATTCAACAGTCGTTCCTGCAACTGCTTTTTCTAATGTAATTTCGAGATGATAACGTAAATCAGATCCACGTTGCGGACCGGGTGCACCATGACCATGGGCACCTCCAAAAATATCACCGAAAATATCGCCGAAAATATCTGAAAAATTTCCATGCCCACCACTAAAACCACCAAAACCTGAACCCATTCCTTCTGATGCCGCATGACCAAATTGATCATAGGCAGCTCGTTTGCGACTATCTGAAAGAACTTCGTATGCTTCTTTAATTTGTTTAAATTTTTCTTCAGCGGCTTTGTTATCAGGATTACGATCCGGATGATATTTCATTGCGAGACGACGATAGGCTTTTTTAATTTCTTCTTCGCCAGAATTGCGTTGAATACCTAACGTTTCGTAATAATCTGCTTTTGCCATAAAAATTTACTCAATTAAAAAAAATTAAACCGAGCCGCGCGCTAAGCCAAGCGTGTATGTTCTAAATAATTTCTCAGTAATAGAAAATTTGTACACGCTTGCTTACGCGCGCGGCTCGGAATATCGACTTTATTTATCTTCCTTATTATTATCTTTCACTTCTTCAAACTCTGCATCGACAACATGATCACCTTCTTTTTTCTCACCTGCTTCTGCAGAAGATTGCGCACCCGGTTGTTCTTGTTGCGCTGCATATAAACGTTCTGCCATTTTTGCAGACGCATCTGTCAGTGCTTTTGTTTTTGCTTCAATGTTTTCTTTATCATCACTCTTCACAGCTTCTTTTAATTGCTCAATCGCTTGTTCAATATTTTTCTTTTCATCCTCACTGACTTTATCACCGGCTTCTTTCAATGATTTTGAAACAGCATGAATCATGTTGTCAGCTGTATTTCGCGCAGCAACTAATTCATGGAATTTTTTATCGTCAGCGGCATGCGCTTCTGCATCTTTCACCATGTTTTTAATTTCTTCTTCAGATAAACCACTTGATGCTTTAATCACAATCGATTGTGCTTTACCGGTTGCTTTATCTTTTGCAGACACATGTAAAATTCCATTCGCATCAATATCAAATGTCACTTCAATTTGCGGCATTCCGCGTGGTGCAGGTGGAATATCTTGTAAATCAAAACGTCCTAGTGATTTATTTGCTGATGCCATTTCACGTTCACCTTGTAACACGTGAACAGTCACAGCAGTTTGCTGATCTGCGGCAGTTGAAAAAGTTTGTGTGGCTTTCGTTGGAATCGTTGTATTTTTTTCGATGAGTTTTGTCATCACACCGCCTAATGTTTCAATTCCTAATGAAAGCGGAGTGACATCCAATAATAAAACATCTGTTACAGAACCTGATAACACAGCACCTTGAATTGCAGCACCGACTGCAACTGCTTCATCAGGATTCACATCACGACGCGGTTCTTTTCCAA
>JABDDA010000002.1 GCA_013287845.1 Gammaproteobacteria bacterium | reverse complement strand
TCAAATCAAGTGGATCAAGATTCACAAGGATGGGTGATGGGAATTACAGGATCCATCATGGCATTTTCATTTGGATTGAATGGATTATTAGTAGGGCTCACAACGAATTTAGATGTGCGCATTCCATTAATGATTACCGTTGTGGGTTTAATATTATCTGCGTTTTTAATGGTAGTCACGTTTAAAGGTAAATGAAAAATTATTTATTCGATCTCCGTGTAACGGATCGTGTTGTTGCAGCTGTGGATCCGTGTTTGTGAAGCGGTTTGACGTACTCAATTTCAAAAAAGTTTTTCGAGCCATCTTTAGTAGCGGGTTTAATATGCTCTTCAAGTGATTTTTTTAAAAAGAGCTGTTCTTTTTTTATCAGTAAATTTTTATTATTTTCATCTAATTGTTTTAATACGGTTGCTAGTACATGAGAAAAGTTTCTTTTATCAGGAACATTTGAAAGATGGATTGCAAATTTTTTGTAATCTTGTTCTGTTAAATCACCTGTTGCTTTAGAGTCTTTTGCTTTTCTAAATTTCCCAACTTCACTGACGTAGTCTTGAATCATTTTATCGATCACGGATTTTTCTTGATGATTAACTGTTAAAGTAAAATACTCACCTACTTTTTTTAAATCTTCTTCATCAATATTGCCGTCGATTGACATGCTAGTCACAACATCATTAATCCAATGATCAAGATAATCTTTAGGTGCGGGTTCTGCTGCAGCTGTCGCTGTTGTTGTGGAAACAACAGGCGCTGATTTTGTGTCGGCTCTTCGTTGTGTGAGTTCTGCAGTTGATGTAACAGGCGCTGTTAAACTTCTTTTAACATCAGAAGTTGTGGCTGATTGTGTGTTCGCTAAACTCATTGCAGTTTTTAAAGTACTGGTTGCATCTTTAGCGTGTGGTGTGCTGTGCTCAAATAATTTTCTTTGTTTTACTTGCTTTACATTTTCCACTGCTGTGTCCCAAGTTGTTTTAGCAAAAATAAAATATGTTTTTGTTTGAATTTCTTTTATTAATTCTTTCGCTACTGTCTTATCATTTAGGGATGAAATAATTCTTCCAATCTCTAGACAGCGTATAAATTTTTCAAAAAGTGTTTTTGCTTTTTCTATATCTTGTAGTCTAAGTTGGATAATGGAGAGTAGTAATTTATTGTTCCTTTGATCGTTCTTTTTTTCTGGGGATTGTATTGCCTTTTTTAACCCTTCTTCATGTTTCTTAAGCCCGGCAATCATCCATGCGACTTTTTTTTCTGTTAATGTCTTTTGAAGTTCATCAGAAATTTCTTTATCTTCATCATGCTCAGTTGTTCTAGTGTTGCTCATGATACTCCTCCTCATTCATACGGTTGTTTTTGGAATAATTTTTATCGATTCTGATTTTGTTAAATTCAGAAAAATTAAAATCGCTAATTGTTCGCGTTCGCGTAATTTTTCAAAATATAAATCTTCGAATAATTCGTTTGCGTGAGGCATGATCTCAGCGGATGAAATAAAAGAATCAATATTTTTGAGTGATTCTTCCCATGATGGGTTTCGTTCTAATTTTGCCATGGCTTCATCGATTGGATTTTTTAATGCAGCGCATAAAAAGGCGACGAGCCCGCGATCCGTTTTAGCAATTTCAGCAATATAATTCATGCATTCTTCTGTGCGGCTCCATTCTTTCCACGCAAATAAAATATCGATTAATTTAGGATGTTCAATGAGTCGCCCGCGATTTGCCCAATCTTTTATTTTTTCTGAAGTAAGTTTTTTTAATTGTTGTAATTGTTCGTACGTAAAGAGTTGATCATCTGCTGATGTTTGCTTCATTAGTTCGTTTACTAAAATGTAAAGACTGTTTTTTGATTTTGAAATCGCATCTTTAAATATTTCGAATCGTTCTTCTGATGTGCTTAATCGTTTTAATAATTGATTGAAAATTCTGTGAATGCGCATGGCAGTGTTGAAACTGACTAAACTCGTTTCTCCCATGGGGAATAAATCGCCACTGTCCATGAGTGCATTCATCACGTTTCGAATATTTTCAGTGGGGATTTTTGAAACTTCTGATCCATCGAGTAAATCTAAAAATTTTGTAATGCGTTCATCTTGATTTAAACGCAATAATGCGTGTGAGAAATCTTCTTCGCTGCGTGTTGCTGTTAATAATGCTGTCATTTCAGAAGACGAAATATAGCCGGATGCGATGGATAATCTAAAATAAATATCAAATACATCTGCGCTGCAGATACGTTTATTTTTTCGCGCAAGTGCTTCTGAATGAGTGGCGCTTTTCGTATTTTGATAAATCATTTTTAATCGCGGAAATAAATTCGTGAGTAATGCTAAAATGATTTCTTTAGGAAATTTGATCAGGCGATTTAAAATTTCATCGCAACGTATTTTATCTTCTTCTGATTTTTTTGTGTCGAGTTGATAGGTGGTGTTCACTAAATCAGTAAATAAATCTTTATTGTCACGTATGCCATAAAAAATTGCAGGTTCAAAAACTTGTAATGCAGTGAGTGCAAAAAAATCGACCGGGTTCACAGTATCTTTAATTCTTTCGAACCCAAAACTCAATGTATTGATATAGCGAGTGATGTCTCGAAAATCTTTAAAGAAAAATTTTACAGAGGAATAATAAATATCAGCCCAATAATCCGCATCCCAATTTTCTTCATGCACTGTTCGAACAATATTTTTTAATCGATTAAATAAAATATTTTCTAAATCTTGTTGTGAGATAGGCGGAACATCAAACGGAAGTTGTATTATTTTTTCTAAATAATCTTTTCCTTCTTCACCGAGTGCGCGTGTGATGTGATCTTTATCAATCGAAAGTAAATACACTGTATTAATGTAATCACCCATTGATTTTACAATTTGAAAAATTTGTTTGATTTCTGTATTTTCAATTCGTGAAATATTATCGATCACAATAATAAATTTTCGTTTTTGTTTTGTGAGTAGCTCATTCAGTTCTGCTTTTACTTGAGTTAAATCACGACCGGATTCCCACGCATACGTTTCTTCTTTTTTCATGAAGGGGTGTAATAGTTTTGAGATCCATGATTTTTTTGTACGCAATGCATGTGGAACAGGTTGATGCGTAAAAAATGAAATATAAAGTTCTAACAGCTGAATAATTTTATTTTTTTCTTGCGTGTCCATGTATTCAAATTGTCGAATCACTGAAGAAAAACGTCGAAAGAAGGCGTAAATCAATTGATTTTGTCCCGAGTAACTCCACGGACTAAAATTTAAAATAACGGGACGTTCTTCATCAAACATATTGCTTGATGCGAGATTTAATTCTTCTAACATTAAATTAATAAGAGATGTTTTTCCGGTTCCCCATCCACCGTATAAACCAATGACAAGACTTTCTGGATTTTTGTGATCAATAATGCAACGTGCAAGATATTTTGCAAATGTTGTTCGTCCTAAACAATCTTGCTCACTTTTCTGAATCGGGCGGTCGGCGTCAAACATCGCGCGTACTCCTATCAGGAAGATCACATACTTATATTATATACCATAGCGCATTCTTTAAATTTTGGTGTAAAAACAGAATATTGAGAGGAGAAAATTTTATATCAAAGATTTACGTAGTACGATTCGATAGGCTTGTATTTCATTGTAGAGCATTCCAAAACAACATCCCCAAAAATAAAGTTGAAATTTTCGATAGAGTGTTTTTCCCCATCGTTGAATAATTTCATCTTTATGTTTATCTAAATTTTTTCCCCAATGCATGAGTGTGAGATAATAATTGTGAGTGTCATTATGTAAAGAAATTAATTCAAACGAACTATTTTTTACAGCAGCTAAAAAACCATATACATCGAGTAATTCGTGATTGCCTGGAAAAATATGACGCTCAATAAAATAACTTCCACGTTCACCCGCTACTTTTGCAGAGGCATCAAAATAAGCGTAGCCACCTGGTTTTAAAAGTTCCGCGCATTTTTGTAGTGCGCGTTTATAATTGGGAAGATGTTCCAGTGTGCCTAAACTAAAAAGTGCATCATAGGTTTCGCTGTGTGGGAGTGTGTATTCTAAAAAATCTTTTCTAAAAACGCGGCAATTTGATAATTTTTTATCTCGAATTAAATCAGAAATAAAAATTTCTGATTGATGAGACAATGTAACAGCATCAACATGCATACCGTGATTTGCTAAGTACTCCACTATATTTCCCCAGCCTGCACCGATATCCAATGCTCTTTCGCCGCGAGCAAGATGACAGCTCTCCATTGCAAATTCTAATTTACGTGTCGCTGCTTGATCATGTGATTCATTATCACTCGTAAATATTCCATGCGAATACGTGCGAGTTTTATCTAAAAACATCAGATAAAAGTCGTTATCAAATTCATAATGCTGAGAAATACTTTTTTTATTAATGACCACTTGATTACTAAAAAAAGAAATGAGACGCGTCCAGATGATGATGAGCGGATGTGCTTTAGAAAAAAACCGGGTGATTTCCAGTAATTTCAGCATATCTATATTTCCGTTTAAATCAATATCACCGTAAATATAAGCTTCTGAAATTTTAAGTTCGTCACCTGATTTGAGTGCACGTAATCCTTTTTTGTTATTCACAACGATTTGAAATGGTGAGGTGTGATATTGTTCTCCAAATTTCATTTCGTTGGAGTCGGGTAAAATAATGGAGAACCCAGATTTTATTTTTTCACTTAGACGATGCAATAAGTTAAAAAACATAAAAATTTAAAATCCAATTTGGCATGATTTAATTCCTTTTAGCGATAGTATTATAAGGTAATGTAGCGGTTCGACAGGGTCAAGTCTCTTTTTGTTATTTTATCTGAATATGCTGAATGAGTTTTAGAAAAAAATCTTTAGACCATAAATCAACTGCGTGTTTATCTTTAATGAAAGGTATGATGTCTGCTTTAGCATTTTTAAAATCTGTTTCATTAATTTTATCAGCTAATATTTTTAATAAATCTTCTCGTGAGAATTTAATGTTTTTTTTCCAGGCATGTGTTTGCACTAATCTGTCTTTCAAATGTTTCAAATTGACAGGAATATTGCGTGCTACATACCAAGTCAAATCATACCAATCACGACCTTTCACGCGTTTTTGCCAGGGTCGACACAGCGTCGCATGTAATTTTCCTGCGAACAAATCGGATTGTGTTAATGTTTTGACTGAGAAGGGAATGGGAAGAAAAATATTTTTAACTTCAGTTTCAACTGTTCCTGGTGGTTGCGTATCCACTTCCATTTTGATTTTAATAGTATGCATCTTGTGAATACGATCAATAATGTCTGGTTCAGCATTAATAATAATTAATTGTTTTTTTGTCGTTGCTTTAATAAAAGCAGATTCAATCGTTGATTCAATATTTTTAATTTTTGTGTCAACAGTGACTTGAAATCCAAAACTATTTAATTCATCTGCGATAGCTTGATTGTAGGGTTTTAAATCAAAACGATTGTTTTTTTTCAATAATGTAAAATCTAAATCTTCAGAAAATCGATCCAGGCCATATAAAATCCTTAATGCAGTTCCGCCATAAAAAGCAGCTTTTTCATAAAATTTAGCGCGCCATAATCCAAGCAGAGCAATTTCCTGAAAAATTTCTTTCAACGCGTTTATGTAATCTTGTTCAGATCGGCAGTGATATTTAGCAAGCATTGCTTCAATTGCGGAGTGCATGCATTATTTCCATTTTTTTATAAAGTGAGTGAGTAAAGTGAGCCTGTCGTCTTCATAAACTTTATTAATCATTTGTAGTTTGTTTGTATGAAGTGACCTTAATGCAGATTCATCTATTCTTAAATCATGCAGCAAATAGTGATTCATTTCTTCAGTCGTTTTTAAATTTATTTTTTTATCAGTTAAATAAATATGATCGCACAATGCTTTTTCTGGTGAAGCAATCAGAAAATGATTTTTTTTTGAAGCGTTTATCCATGTAATTTCTATGGGATATTTTGTGGGACTTAAATATTGGTAAGTGAAATCACCAATCGGTGTTGTGAATTTTTTATTGCGTTTATTTGTGATACTCGTGATTGTTGTTACACGTTCTGGTATTAATCCGTAAAAGGTTAATGCGTATTGTAATGAAATGGCTGAAGGGCCATAAATGAGGTTTGCCAATATTTCAAGCGAATAGGATGAATGCATAATGTGTTCACCAAAAACATACAGGCCTTTTTTGACACGGATGAGATCGCCTGATTTTAGCCATTCTGATATCTTATCTCGAGGGTGCGCATATTCTTTTAAGATAGATAATAGAAAAGGGTAATCAATTTCTTCTTTATCAGCGATTTTTCGAACAGTTTCGATCTTCATGTAAATCTCCAGTATGTCGGATATTATCCGACATACTGGATGTTAAGTCAATTGGGCTCAGCTTGCCTGTAGTGCATTGAGTATCTTTTCAATATGGTCATCTACTTTTACTTTTCGCCACACAGCACGAATCATCCCTTTTTTATCAATCCAAAAAGTAGAGCGTTGAATACCTAAAAATGTTTTTCCAAATAAACTTTTTTTATTAATGATATTGTAAGCTTCACACACGGTTCCTTTTTCATCAGCAAGCAATGTAAAAGGAAGTTGATATTTTGATTTAAATTTTAAATGCTTTTCTGCGCTATCTTTTGAAATACCTAAAATGACGGTATCTTTTTTTAAAAATTCTGAAATGGAATCGCGAAAATCACACGCTTCACGTGTGCATCCAGGTGTATTATCTTTGGGATAAAAATAAAGAATGATATTTTTTCCACGAAAATTTTTTAATGAAATTAATTTTCCATCATCAGAAGGTAAAGTGAAATCAGGCGCGGGATCGCCGATAGCGAGTGCCATTTTTCTATTCCTTAATTTTAAAAAAAGCAGTATACCGTAAAATAAATTTATTTTAATGGAAATAATTTATTTGCTTGTGCGATTAATTCTATTGCGACACCTTTGCAACGATCAGGCGCATCTTCATTCGGATGAAATGTTTTTAAAAATGAATATCTCACAAGAGCGAATTTGAGTGCGCGGCCATTTCCTGCATCTTCTTTTTTAATTGCTCTCACAAAGTGGCCGTTTTCTACAGCAGGTGGATAGGTAAAAAAATCATCTTTGAGATATTTTGGACGATACGAAATCACAGTGCTTTCATAAGGTGGTAATGCGGTTTTATCTTCTCCTGCAAACGAAGCATAATAAAGATCAGCATACTGAAAATTTCGTGTCATGTTTTGATGTTTGGAAAAATCATCTGCAGTAAAAACAAGATCAAGCCAGAGATCGCAAATGACAGTGCCACCAAAAAGTAGAAAATTATGTTCTGATTCAATGACACGACAGATATCCACATCATTGATTCCCATTTTTTTCATCTTTCTTAATCCAACAAAAATTTGGCCTTGGCAATTTCCTAATTTTATTTTTTCAAGGCTATCTGCGTGAAGATTAATATAGGTTGTGAACGGTAATTTATTTGTGACGGCTTCATCAAGTGCATCAGGACTGATACTGGGGTCTGCATAAAGAGCAAGTGTATGAGGATTGTTTGCGGCGACCTGTAATGCAATTTCAGTTTCAACATCTTTGTTGTTATCTCCTATCAATTTAATGCGTGATTCAAATTTATTTCCATGTCTTTTTTCATCACTTTTTTTATTAACAGAACCTAAAGGTAAAAGTTTTTTCACACATTTTATTGTTTCATCTGCAAGTAAAATAGCAGCTTCTGGACTTAATTTTCCAGAAAGCCAATGTGTGACTGTTGTAGTTGAATTTTTTGAATCTGCTGAAGATGTTTGTTTATCTGATTTTTTATGGCTTTTCATGTGTTATCTCGTCGTTTTTGTATGAATTAGCGGGGTACTTTATCATAAATTGCTTTAAATTGGGTGGGTATGGGATTTGCATTATTCATTTCAGTCGATTATTATGTACGTAAATATGTACCTATTGAAGTGGAGGGTATTATGGCAACATTAAGCGCAACTGATGCACGTAAATGTTTTTTTGATTTAATTAAAGGAGCTGGCGAGCATCACAAAACGTATCATATTCAACATCGCAAAGGTGGTGTGGTTTTGTTATCAGAAGCAGATTATGAAAGTTTGTTGGAAACTTTAGAATTGCTTTCTATTCCTGATTTTCGTTCTCGTATTAAAAAATCAGTTAAGCAAGTTAAGAAAGGCCAAACTCTTTCTATGAAGGACGTTTTCGGAGAATAATTTTGGCTCGATATGAGATTCGCTTCACAAAAGAAGCAGCGAAAGATGTTAAAAAATTAACGCCTAGCTTAAAAACAAAATTAAAAAATTTATTGCTGCATGAAATAGCAGTTGATCCTTATTGCGGGAAAAAATTAATAGGAGATTTGCAGGGATTTTTTTCTTTTCGCTTAAGCTATAAAGATCGTATTGTTTATACAATCGATGAAAAACATCGAATTATTTTTATCCACCGTGCGCGTACACATTATGGTGATTAAATTAATTTATCTTTGGCCACCACGGTCTATCGCAATGATCCTTCACATCAAAAAATCGATTCAGAAATTTGCATAACGTTGAGCCGAATGCTCGCCGCATCGCAGGTGAGGTGGATTCGAAATCACTGATAAGATCAGACCAAAGTTGATCATCATCATTTTGATAAAGCCCGTATCTATTTCTGTGGTGCCATTCATAGAGAATTTCTGCATTCTGCATGTATTGAAAAAACGCATCGCGTAAATAAAGAATTCTTGTTTCGGGTTCATTGACAGAGGGAACAGCGACATTGCCTTTAATTGTAATGAATTCACCATCACTTGTTTTTACGACGCGATCTTCTACCGCTGTTCTTGCTTCAAGTCCCAATCGCGGAGGAATAAAACTTTTTAATGCAGTATCAAATTTTTTCAATTGTAATTTTTCTTTTGTGGATAATTTTTCTCCCGCATCTTTTTTAATAATTAATTTTTTGTATGTTGCAATTGAATCAGTATATTCTTTGTATGCTTCAATACATTCTTTTTTTTCTTTTTCATTTTTCCAAGGGACTTGTGCAGCGATTTGAGTTTTTTTGTCCCCCGGTGACATTTTGATTTGATTGTTTTGTAATCGAATAGAAGCGTGTGAGTTTTCATTTGCAAGAAGAGTAATGATTTGCTCAGATTTTTTCTCGTTCCAATTATTGAAAACTTCTTCATGAAGATAAATTTTATTATTGTATGGAATATATAAACCAATAAACTTATCTGCTTTGCTGTATGCTTTCATCACTTCTTCAGGTGCAACAATAATTTTTAATCCGCCGAATATAAACCGACTGAGTGAATGTTGATTATTAATGAGCAATAATGCAGCGCAAATTTTTTCACGAATGAATTGACTTAGCTTTGTTTGTTTTTCATCTTTATCAACTTTCTCTATTCGAATAAGCGCATTAATATCGTGGAATGATTCTTTTTGTTCGTCAGAAAAATTTTCTTCGCTTAATAATTGCGTGATAGAAAGTGTATTTTGGTTTCGATCGCGTTGTGGGGTAGCTGTGGTGCGAACAACATTTTTTTTATCTGCTGCTGCAGTTTGTCCTGTTAAACTCACATAAACAATGAATGCAGTTAATATGAATTTCCACGTATTGCGAATGATTTTGTACGCATGTGAAATGAGAGATAAAATCATGTTTTCCTCGTATTTATGCTAATTTTTGTGTATTTTAACATAGATTAAAGATTTACCAAACGCTAAAAATACTGTAAAATAGCCGCTTATTATTAAAATCATTCAATTCACGCAGAAAACAGCATGTTTAATTATTTCAAGATCATTGTGCTTCTTTGCATTATTTCGTCTTTGGCGCGTTTTTCGCTCGATAGCTATTTGCCTTCTTTACCTGAAATTGGAGATTATTTTTTAATATCGGATAGCACGACGCAGCTGACACTCACTTTATATTTGCTTGGATTTAGTTTTTCACAGTTAATTTATGGTCCTTTGTCTGATCGTTATGGCAGAAGAATTGTGATGCTCGTTGGATTAAGTATTTTTGCATTGGGAAGTTTTGGTTGTGCCATTGCAGGTTCACCTGAATTATTAATTGCTGCGCGACTCATTACAGGAATTGGTGCGGGTGCATGTGGTGTATTGAATCGTGCAATTGCGAGTGATTGTTTTAAAGGTGCAGAATTTTCTAAAGCATGGTCTTACACCACAACCACATTGGTGATTACACTTTCTGTTGCGCCTGTGATTGGAGGATATATTCAACAAATCTGGGATTGGCGTACGAATTTTATTTTAACTACATTAGTTGTGGGCGTTGTCTTTGGAATTATTTTTAAATATCTTCCTGAAACGCATTTGAATATTCAAAAAAATAATTTAAACATTAAAAAAATTCTTCAAGATTATTATTCTATTTTTATGGTGCCTTCGTTTTTTGCGGGCACACTTTGTTACACATTAGCATTTGCGGGATTAGTTTCTTATTTTCAAGTGAGTCCTTTATTATTCATGAATCAATTAAAATTATCACCCGCGCAATATGGTTGGTGTTCATTTATTATTGCAGCGAATTATTTGTTAGGAGGAATTGTTGTCAATCAATTTGCAGATCGTTTAGGAATGAAAAAATTATTAATTATCGGTGCACTTTTATTAATATCCGGTGGATTATTAATGTGTTTGGAAAATTTCTATCAACATGCAACAGTTGCTGCAGTCATGTTTCCCGCGGCTGTTTATGTGATTGGGGCGCGTATTGTAATACCGAATGCAATTGCGAGTGCAATGCAAGAAGTGCGTCATTTAAATGGAAGTAGTTCTGCGTTGATTGGTTTTATTCAAATGTTTGGTGCTTCACTGATTAGTTTTGCGATTGCGAGTTTTGATAATAGTTCTTCGTTACCCTTAGCCATTTTTATGACGATACTTGGCGTGATGACGCTTGTGTTTTCTGTATTTAAAAATATACCTAAGTTAAAGACGAAGTTAGCTGACGTCAAAAAAAATTAAAATTCTTACCCGCGACGGGTTTTGCGGACTTTTGTCCATTCCCACCATTTTTGTTTTTCGCCTGTTTTTGCTTCGTGAATGCTAGCCGCAAACACATCCCATACGCAGGGGTCGTGTTTTTGTTTTGTGATTTTTTGTAGGCGATTATAAAGTTCATCGGGATTGCATTTTGCTAATTCTTTGATGGAGTGAATTCCTAATAATTTAAAATCTTCTAATGTGGCTTTGCCGACATTAGAAAGAGACATCAGTTCGTGTGAAATTTTTTTTCGCATAATGAGCTTCTTTTATTGTAATAATACTATCTTCTAATTTGAAATTTTTTTGTTATTATAGCGCGGAAGTTTTCAGAGATAACAATAAAACTTTCATTTCATTCTATCTGCAATTTTCTCTGTGTACCAAAATAAAAATCATTTTTTGAATTTTAAATTTTAATTCAAGGAGAATTTTATGGATTTTTCACAGCTAACAAATGCAATTAAAAATACGCATGATGTGTTATTCGTGCAGGCGAGTAAGTCGGTGAACATTTGTTTGACGCTTAGGAATTGGTTGATTGGGTGTCGAATACAGGAATATGAATTGAATGGAAGTGATCGGGCGCTTTATGGTGAGAATCTTATAGAGCGCTTGTCAGAAGCATTGCAGAAAAGCATTCCGAATTGTTCGGCTAGGAGTCTATGGGATTATCTTAATTTTTATAAAGCATATCCTGAGATTTTGCAGGCAGTGCCCGCAGAATTTAGATCAATTATTAACCGATCAACTGGGTTTCAAATTCTGCAGCCAGTGGCTGCAGAATCTAGCGTTTTTTTTGATCAGATTGTTGGGGCAGGGATAAACCTTCAGGTGCCGCGAGAGCCAGCCAAAACAGATATTCCTCGGTTACCTATTTCTACTTTGGTGCGAGCGTTATCTTTTACGCATTTTGTAGAATTAATTAAGATTAATGATCCTCTCAAAAGAAGTTTTTATGAAATTGAATCGGTCCGTGGTCATTGGTCACGTCGGGAACTTAAACGCCAAATTGGTAGCTTATATTATGAGCGAACAGGATTATCAAAAAATAAAGAAAAATTATCTAAATTAGTGCAACAAGAAGCGCATCAACTCACACCAAAAGATGTCATCCGTGATCCCTATGTTTTCGAATTTTTAGGTATTAAGCCTAATGAAATATTAAGAGAAAATAATTTACGAGATTCTTTACTTGATAAGCTACAAGAATTTTTATTAGAAATGGGAAAAGGATTTTGTTTCGAAGCGCGTGATAAACGAATTTTAATGGGGAATGAATTTTATTTTGTAGATTTGGTTTGCTATCACCGAATTTTAAAATGCCATGTATTAATAGAATTAAAAGTGGAACCTTTCAGTCATGAAAATATTGGGCAGCTCAATTCTTATTTAAGTTATTATCAAAAACATGAAATGACACAAGGCGATAATCAACCAGTTGGCTTATTGTTATGCGCAGAAAAAAATGAAGCGCTAGTGGAATATGCTTTATCAGGATTAAGTAATCAATTATTTATTTCGCAATATCAACTTGCATTACCGAACAAAGATGAAATCAAAAATTTTATTGAAAAAATTCTTCGGGAAGTGGCGTTTCAAAAGGAGTCAGTATAGACTGTCGCATCATTATTTAAGGAAAATAATATGCACATCCAAATTATTATTCACGCCTCATTTGAAAAACCCGGCTCCATTTTAAATTGGATTTTAAAAAATAATCACACGTACACTGTGACAGCACCTTATAAAGGTGAATCATTATCAGAAAATAATTCTTATGATTTTTTAATTATTATGGGCGGGCCGCAAAGTCCAACCCATTTTATTGAATATCCTTATTTGAAAGATGAAATTTTATTTACGCAAAATGCAATTCAAAAAAATAAGCCTATTTTAGGCATTTGTTTAGGCGCGCAAATTATTGGTGAAGCACTCGGTGCGAAAACAATGCGAAGTCCGAATAAAGAAGTCGGTGCATTTCCTATTTCGTTAACACAAGAAGGAATGCATGATCCTATTTTTAAAAATTTCCCAAAACAATTTGATGTGATGCATTGGCATAATGATATGCCGGGGCTTTCTGACAATGCAGTAATTATTGCAGAAAGTGAAGGGTGTCCAAGACAAGTGGTTCGTTATGATGAAAAAATATATGGATTGCAATGTCATTTTGAAATGACGCGTGAATTAGTCGACGGCATGTTGAATCATTGTGAAAATGATCTCAATCCAAGTCGTTATACACAAGCCAGTGAAAAAATGATATTAACGGATTTCGAAAGTATTAATAAAAAATTAGATTTTATTTTAGATTATCTGGCGAATTAAAATGAATTTTGAAAAATATAAAGAACTGTATCGTTATTCTATTGAAAATCCCGAACAATTTTGGGCGGAACAAGCAAACGAATTTTTACATTGGGATTCACCCTTTGAAAAAGTATTGAGTGGAAGTTTTGAAAAACAAGATACACGCTGGTTTGTTGGTGGAAAATTAAATGCAAGTTACAACTGTCTTGATCGTCATTTAAAAAATAAAAAAGATAAACCCGCCATTATTTGGGAAGGCGATGATCCTGCTCAATCAAAAATAATGACTTACGGTGAACTTTATGAAGAAGTTTCTCGATTCGCAAATGTATTAAAAAAACAAAATATTAAAAAAGGCGATCGTGTTTGTATTTATTTACCCATGATTCCTGAAATTATTATTTCAATGTTGGCTTGCGCGCGCATTGGTGCGATTCATTCTGTTGTATTTGGTGGTTTTTCTGCTGATTCACTTAGAACACGTATTTTAGATTCAGATTGTCAGCTGGTGATTACTGCAGATGAAGGTGTGCGTGGTGGAAAAATAATTCCATTGAAAAAAAATGCAGATCAAGCGGTTAACGAATGTCGCAATGTTAAAAAAATAATTGTAGTGAAACGCACAGGAAATTCTATTTCCTGGGATGACAAACGTGATGTGTGGTATCACGATGAAATGAAAAAAGTAGATTCAAATTGTGTTCCAGAAAAAATGAATTCAGATGATCCATTTTTTATTTTATACACATCAGGTTCAACAGGAAAACCAAAAGGCGTATTACACACAACAGGTGGATATTTAGTATTTGTTGCGACTACTTTTAAATATGTTTTTGATTGTGCTGATGAAGATATTTATTGGTGCACTGCAGATTTAGGTTGGATTACAGGGCATTCTTATATTCTTTATGGTCCTTTATTAAATGGTGCAACCACACTTTT
The DNA here is from genome assembly GCA_013287845.1 of Gammaproteobacteria bacterium. GTDB lineage: Bacteria > Pseudomonadota > Gammaproteobacteria > DSM-16500 > DSM-16500 > JABDDA01. The sequence continues at coordinate 65,866 of JABDDA010000002.1, read as the reverse complement.
GTTTGAAGGTGTTCCCAGTTATCCCAATTTTTCTCGTTATTGGGAAATCATTGATAAGTACAGCGTTAATATTTTTTATACTGCACCTACAGCTATTCGTGCATTGCGTCATGAAGGTGATGAATGGGTCAATAAAACAAGCCGAAAAAGTTTAAAATTATTAGGAACAGTCGGTGAACCGATTAATCCTGATGTGTGGAAATGGTATTACGATGTGGTGGGACAAAAAAAATGTCCGATTGTCGATACGTGGTGGCAAACAGAAACGGGTGGAATTTTAATTTCTCCTTTACCGTGTACGCCTTTAAAACCAGGTTCTGCAACATTTCCTTTTTTTGGAATTGTTCCTGAAATTATTGATGAACAAGGAAATGTAATTAAAAATAATGAAGCAGGAAAATTAGTGATTTCAAAACCGTGGCCCGGCATGATGAAAACAATTTATGGCGATCAAAAACGTTTTATCGAAACCTATTTTACAGAAGTGCCCGGAAAATATTTAACGGGCGATCGCGCGCATCGTGATGAAGAAAATTATTTTTGGATTGAAGGTCGTAATGATGATGTGATTAAAGTATCAGGACATCGAATTGGAACAGGCGAATTAGAAAGCGCACTTATTTCTGTTCCAGAAATTTCAGAAGCAGCAGTAGTACCTATTCCAAATGAAATAAAAGGGCAAGGTATTTTTGCGTATGTTGTGATAAAGCCGAATGTGATTCCATCAGATGAATTAAAAAAGAAATTAAATAATCATGTGCGTGAAATGATTGGACCGATTGCAACATTAGAAAATATTCAGTTTGTAAAAGCACTTCCTAAAACACGTTCAGGAAAAATTATGCGGCGTATTTTACGAAAAATTGCCGTGGGTGATGTTGAAAATTTAGGAGATGTTTCTACGTTGGCGGATTCAGCTGTAATAAATGATTTAATTGCGCAGTGATTATTTAATAAAATCATGAAGTAAAAAGTGTCTTATTTATCTGCTTAATTTAGGCTATAATATAAGAAATAATGAAGAGGAGAATTTACCATGGCCGCGTCAGGAAAAAATACTGCAGCTGCAGATACTAAAGATGTCAAAGCAGCAGAGGCAAAACCACTTACTAATGAACAATTTCTTGCTGTGATAAAAAAAGCCTCCAATTTGGGCGCAGCTGTAGTGATAATGGATGATAGGTTGAAATTTTTAAAAGATGAATTAGGAAAAAATCCAACAGATGAAAAACAAAAATTGAGTCCTAGTCAAATTCAAATTTATGGAGCAGAGCAAAAAGAGTTGTTAGAAAAAAAAGCTATTGTTGCGCCAGCATATCAAAAAGAACTCGATCTCTTATGTCAAAAAGAAAATTTAGCAATGACAAATGCATTTCTAAGCCATATGCAAGATTTTGGTCGTCAAATTCTTTTTGAATTAGGAATTAAAGTCATTGATGCAGTTAAAAGTAAAATTGAAAATTTTACGCGATATGAAGATTTTGGTATTGATGAATTGCATGGTAGGACTATCAATGCATTATGGATTAAATCTGTTTTTGAAGAAGAAAGTGCACGAGATAAACCTTTAAAAATATATAATGAATATGTGAAAGCGAAGGGGTTTTATGATTCGGTTCTTCTGGATCCATCGGGGAGGACTGGAAATCGAAATTTACTTGAAAAATTAATTTCTCATGTTTCCAATGTAAAAGAAACAACACAAACAAAATTTTTTGGAACGCTTTTTTCAGATCCATTAGATACTTTGAAAATCAAACTTAAATCAGAAATGCTTTCAGGAAAATATTTACCCAAACCAGAACTTGCTGCTACCGCAACCGCTGCTGCAAAAATTCCCACTAATAAATAATTTTTTTCTCGTCATCCTTTGCTATAAAGCATAGCTCAGGATGATGACTATCCACTACCTTGCATTGCAAGGTACAGTGTGTTATAGTGTACATGAATGAGGAACCAGTATGAATCCGCAATTTAACAAAGGTATTTTAGAAATGTGCGTATTGGCGCTATTAGCAAAAAGAGATTTTTATGGTTTTGAATTAGTCGAGACTATTTCAAACTATACCGATATTTCTGAAGGAACGATTTATCCGTTGCTGAGACGATTAACTCAAGAAAAATATGTCGAAACGTATTTACAAGAATCAACATCAGGCCCGCCACGAAAATATTATCGCATGACGCGTCATGGAAAAAAATTCACACAAGAACTCATTCAGGATTGGAAAAATTTTTCTGCTAATGTTAATAAATTAATTCATCTCGAGGTTTAAAATGAATAAACAACAATTTTTATCTGAATTAGAAAAATATTTAAACGATCTTTCAGCAGAAGAACGTAATGATATTTTGCGAGATATGGAAGAATATTTTCGTGAAGCGAAAAGTCGAGGGCGTTCTGAAGAAGATGTGTTAGAAAAATTAGGATCGCCTAAAATATTTTCTGAAACGATTATTGCAGAAGCCAAAGTAAAACGCATTCGCACCGCAAGCACATGGCCGCAAAAAATATCAGCGGGTTTTGGCGCGCTTCTTGCCATTTTATTGCTGACACCTTTTAATTTAATTTTTGTTTTATTACCTCTTTTATTAGTTACGTTAATGATTATCGTCGGTTGGCCTATTGTGCTTGCTATTGCCCTTTCATTACCTGTCGTGTTATTAGTTTTATTTTTCCTTATTTTTGAAGTGGGATTTAAATTATTCGCACTATTATCGTTATTATTTTTTGCAATCGGTTGGTTTGGAATGGTCACAGCAGTGGTGGTTGGATTTTTCTATGTGACACTTTTTTATTTCAAGGGTGTTGCAAAATTATTTCAGTGGAACATTCAATTTATTAAAAATCGCATGAAAGGAGAATAAAATGAAATCACGTTTATTTTTTTATGCAGTCGTTGTTTCTATCACTGCATTTTTAATTTCATATCTGTGTTATCAATTTTCAGGTGATTTTTTAAATTCAAAAAATACTACGCGATCGTGGGCGGTATTTAAAGATAAGTCAAATTATCAAACGATTAATGAAAATTTTTCTTTCAAAGAAATAAACTCTGTTGAAATACAAAGTATCAATGCCAATGTTTATGTGAAACACGCTGAAAATTCACAAGGTAAAATTGAATTTACAAGAGGAAGTGCAGAACAAAATGCAATTCAGTTTTCAAAACAAAATCATCAGGTGATTATTAAAGTTCCTTCTGATTCAGATTCTTCTGTTACGATTTCATTACCGAATGACGTAGAAATAATTAAAATTGAAAATCGATCAGGTGATATTAAAATGGATCAGATGAAGCTAAAAAAATTATCTGTTCGTGCCATATCCGGTGATGTGAAATTAAATGAAGTGGATGCCAATGAAGCAGACATCATGGCAGTGAGTGGTGATGTAAAGTGGAATGGAAGTGTTAAACAATTAGAATTAGAAAGTGTATCAGGCGATGTGTCTGTTGAATCTGTTTTTCATTCTCCCAATTTTAATATGAAAACAATATCAGGTGATATTAATGTAAAAATTTCTAAACCACTCAATGCAACATTAGATATTTCATCGACGTCAGGAAAAGTTTCAACAAGTCAAACTGTTGTGTTGCCTAATAAAAATTCTGTGGGATCTATTAAAATCAGAAGTCTCAGTGGAAATATTCAAGTGAATGGAAATTAAAAATAAATCAGGCCTCGGTAATTTGAGGCCTGATTTTCCCATTTATTTGGGTGTTGCAGCAGAGGGAATAGGAATGGTGATTGTTTTTGGTGATGAAGTTTTAGTAGATGCACTTGCCGCTGAAGGAGGTAAAGGAGTTAATGTTGGAAGCGGTGGTGCCAATAAAAAATGATTGAGGGATGGCTTCACTGATGTTGCAGCAGGTGTTCCGGGTGCAGAACTAGAAGACTGTGCACGCATATGAGCAGGTTGTTTAGGTTGTGGCGAAGTAGGTGGAGATGCATCAGGTGAAGTAGAAGGTGATGCAGCTCTCGCAGAAGCCACTGTTTTGCTATCTGTTTTAACGTCTTTATTGTCATGAGAAAAATGTGCTGCAATGGCACTCGAAAGATCAGAATAGTTTGGTTTAGGTGTTGCTGGTGCAGGTTTTTTAACTTTAGGTTGTGGTGGTTTAGGAACTAATGCGCGCCACTGGTTTATTTCATGCATTTCCGGATATTGATTTTTGTCAGGCATTTGAGAACTAATCCAATCTGTTCCTTGTAATTCTTTTCCTTGTGGAATGGTTTTTTGTTTGACATCTTTAATTAATTCCCAGCTTTCAATTAATTTAGCTAAATCTGTTTTATATTTTGGATTCGTAGTCTCAAAATCAGCACGTCTTTTCGCACGATCAAATAATTGATAAAAATTGAATGGTTTTTTTGGTTCATTTATTTTTTGATCAGGATTCGTTGAAACATTTTCTGGGTTTTTCTTTTGTATTTTACGTAATTTTAATTGTGATTTTAGCAGAACTGATAACGCGGTAGGTTCTGTTGTAGATGTTGTAGCAGACATTCCTTCATCGTAACTCACTGCTTTTTTGTGAGAAGGTTTTTCTTTTTTAGAAGAAACGTAAGCAAGAACAGATTGACCGGTAGAATCATTTTGAGTGGTATTTGCACCTGCTGTAATCAATAGTTGCATCATCTTAGTGCGTTCTGATCGCGCAGCTAATTGCACAGGTGTGTCACCATTCTTTTTTGTATCAGACCAATCAAATTCAAAATCAGGATCCCATTGGTTTCCTAAAACAGAATAATATTCATCATCACGCACTGATTTTATTAATTGATAAGCACGCAATAAATTTGCGACATCTTTTTCGGCTTCTTCAATAACATTGATACCTGATTTATTGCTAGAATGAATATGAGTTGCGTTTACAGCTGCGATGAGAAGAGTTTTAAAATTATTTGTTGTCATATTTGAAATCCTCAGTAAATAAATTATTTGTTAAAAAATTTTGTGTGGAGGTTTTCAGTGTGTTTTTTTGAAGGTGTGATCTCCTGTAATGAGTGAAGTCTTAAATAACTTACTCCTCAAAGCTTAAGGAAATCTTAAGGATTTAAATTTTTTTTATTTTGACAGTGTATTAAATGGTCAGTTAAAATAAGCGTCTTATTATTAAAAATTTTGGAGTGGAGTGTCACATGTCAAATACGCGGTTTGGTTTTTTTAGAAGTAATCCTTTCAATACGACAGTTCGTATTACAGCGCAAAATATAGATCTCAATGGATTGGTTAATGCAGTGAATGCATCTGATCCTTCTTTAAATCTTGTTCCTACAAATGATAATTGTGACGTTATTGTGCAGGAGGGGGTTTCTACCACAATGACTATATGTGATGGTAGTCGTCAAACATTGATGGCTTCATTTGGACAATGTTCTCCCGCGCAAATTGACTCAGAGGATGTTCATGATGCTATGCACAATTATATTGATGGTACGCCTGAGCCGACATGTTTTACTGAAAATTCTGTTTTTGATTCTCGTTTGATTTTACTTTTTTGTGCAGTGAGTGTTGTTGTGATTTTAGCTGCTGCATTTTGTTATATGCGTTGGAAAAGAAACGCTGCGAATTCAAATGAATCACAGCAAACGCCCGCGCCTACTACTGCTGAATATGATCAGATACCTGATGAGTCCAAATCATCTGATGTGAGCTCAGTTGCTATGACTGTGCGACGAATTCCGTCGTAATGCAGAATTATTTTTAACTGCATACGTAACGCCCGCTGCGCAAATCAACGTAATAATTAATAAATAAAAAACCGGAGTGAAATAAACATTCGCTCCATTTTTTATAAAATAAGTAATCATCACAGGTGACATTCCACCAAATAAAGTTTGGCTTATGTTGTAACAGAGCGCAACGCCTGTTAAACGAATTTTGGTAGGAAATAAATACGTTAAAAATAAAGGTGTAATCATTGCAGCGCCACCTTCTAATATTCCTAAAATAATTAATCCATAAATTAAATAATGATTTTCTTTCATGAGCCAATAACAGAAGGGAATGAATATAACGCTTAGTATTAATACGCTGCGCAAAATAATATGTGGTTTAGTTTTTTGCGCAAGCAATCCAATTAAATAAATAGAAACAACATTAATAAAAATCACAATCAACATATTATTACTAATCGTTTTACTGTCGAGATGCAACATTTCGCGCAAATAAGTAGGCATGAATACTACTGTGACAACTACCAATCCAGACATGACAGATGTGGATGCAATTCCTGCAAGCACTTGCAAGAAATGATTTTTAAATAAATAAAATAAAGGAAAAGAAGGTTTATCGTGAATTTTTTGAAATGAAGGTGTTTCTTGCAACATTTTTCGAATTTGATAACTAATCAAGCAAAGTATTCCGCCGAAAATAAAAGGAATTCGCCAACCGTATATCTGTATTTGTTCCGGCGTTAAAATTGAATTAAGAATTTGGTTAATTGACATGCCTAATAATAAACCGGCATTGACTCCAGCCATGACAATTCCAAAACTTAATCCTTGTTTTGTTAAAATAGTTTCACTGATATAAACATACGTGCTAGGTAATTCGCCACCGAGTGCAAGCCCCTGCAATAATCGCAACAATAATAATAAAATCGGTGCAGCAATATTAATATGTGAATAGGTGGGTAATAAGCCAATTCCGAGTGAGGCAATTCCCATTAATGTCACGGTAATAATTAAAACTTTTTTTCGTCCATATTCATCACCAATATGACTAAAAATAATTCCACCGATAGGGCGTGCTAAATAACCTAAAACAAATACGCCATAACTTTGGATAATGGAAAGATATTCATTGCTGCTAGGAAAAAATTGATGCGCGAAATAAACAGAAAAAATACCGTAAATAATAAAATCATAAAACTCAAGCATGCCGCCTAATGCTGCGAGACTGACAATTTTTTTTTCTTCGCGATTGAGTGTTGTTTGCATCGGCGAATATTAGCAGGTTATGTTTGTTGCGCAAATATTCATTTTATTTTCTTCTTGAAGATGGGATTTTTCGGTGGTGCAGTAGCAGTAGTTGCAGCTGCAGCTGCAGCTGTATTTCCATGTGTATCTGCCATGAGTGCATTGATACTTTGCGCATGCGCAGATTTATTTTGAGGCTTTTGCGTTAAGCAGCATTCAGCATACGCGGCATATAAAAAAGCTAATGCACTGTTTCCTAAATCTCTATTTAAATTTTCAAAATTTTTTAAATCGACTGCTGTGCTTTTTGCATCTAAATGGAGGGAAGAAAGTTTTTTATAAGCTACTTCTATTTCATGCTTGCTGTGCATCAGCATCATATTTAATTTTTCGTGCGTACAAATTTTTTCATCACCACCCATCATTGCTGTGCTGACATAGGTTGTGCTCATGGCCCATTTTTTAAAATCTGATGAAGGTATTTTTTCAAGTGCATCATCAATTGAACTTGTTTTTGTTATTGCTTTCATTTTTTCAGAAATTTGGTTAAAAGTCATTCTGTCATCATGATGTGTTGCACTTGCGTGTAACATCATGACGTAACTCCATAATGCACTTGAAATATCATCAGGGGTTTTTGTTGGTAATGATTCTGTTATTTCCAACGCTTTACTTATGCAAAAATGATATTTTTTATTGATGCTGCTGAGTGCTGCTGTTGCGCCGTAAGTATAATACCGAGCTAAATATCCAAAGCCCCACGCAGAAACTGCATTGCGTCCCGCACGGTTGAGACAGTTTTCTATTTTAGTTGCTGCACGGATAATAGTGTATTCATCATTTCCCATATTGATTGCAGCAAATAAAACTCTTCCCCACATCCATGCAGCAAAATCAGGATGTGATTTTTCAAATGTTGCAATTTCAGTTCCCATTTTTTTCAAAATAATCTCATAAAGCTTTTTATCTTCACCTTTTAATGAAACCAATAAGAGTGGAATGCTATTTTGATACGCGATTCGCCACGGTTCTTTATTTTGATAGGCAGTTGAGTTTGCATTTTCAAAAAGTAACTGAATCACATCAGCAATATCTTTTTCATCAATATTTGTATAGTGATTGCTAGAGTAATTTCGTAAGTTGCTTTGTGCCATAAAATGAACCTATTAATGAAAAAGAGCGTTATTATACTTTATTTTTCATATTTCCCAAATTTCCATGGAGATCCCTCGACGTAAAACATGTCTCGGGACGACGATGAAACTGTCGTTTTTGTATATTATAATTTAAGTTAAAAAAATACCTTTAAAAGATATTTTTTTAACTTATTTTATAATAAATCATTTGAAAAATGATATTATTCGTTCATAATATACTTATTGGAGGGTTATTATGAATAAAAATTATAATGATTCCATTAAGAAATTAGGTTCACTTGCGGGTTGTTTGGTTACCACTCTTTACAGCCAGCATCGTCCTATTTTTCATTTTTTAGAAGCAGAAAAAATTTTAGGTGGACGTGCGCCCGCATCAAAAGCACTTTCACAATTGATTCGTAATGGTGTCGTGACTCGACTAAAATCGGGCGTGTTTCGTCTTGTTCCTTTTGAATTAGGTTTTGAACGAGAATATTTAGGTAATCCTTATTTAGTCGCGCGTGAATTAGTCGTGGGTAGTCGACATCTTAACAAAGAATATTATCTTTCTCATGGCTCCGCATTTGATTTACATCAAATGTCAACACAACCGCAACTTATCGTTTATGTCAGTTCGCCTAAAATGATCCATCCCAAAAATATTCAAGGAATGGAATTTAAATTTGTGCGATGTAAAAAAGAAAATCTTTTTGGAATAACAGAAATGTGGATAGATAAAAGTGAAAAAATTCGCGTGAGTGATTTGGAACGCACACTCATCGATGGTTTAAAACAACCTGCTTATTGCGGAGGATTTTCTGAAGTTGCAAAAGCATTTTCTATTAAGCATCAAATGATTGATCCACAAAAATTAGTGGATTATGCCATTCAATTAGAAATGGGTGCAGTGAATCGGAGATTGGGTTATTTAATGGAACTTTATCAAATAGGTTCAAAAATTTATTGGGATTTTTTAAGAAAAACGCTAACACCTACTTATCATTTGCTTGATCCTGATCTTCCCGCAGAAGGTCAGCATACAGCAAAATGGCGATTAAGATTAAATATTTCGCAAGAAGAACTTCTTGCCATCAGAAGGACATAAAAAAATGATTCTGCAAAGTCAAATTTCTAAACTTTCAAATCGATTATTGAAAGAACAGGGTGGTAGACGCATTCCAGAAAATATATTGGAGCGTGATTATTGTATTGCTTGGTTTTTAATTGGATTATCACGTGCTCCGCTTAAAAATAAGCTTGTTTTTAAGGGTGGAACTGCACTGCGGCGATGTTATTTTTCTGATTATCGCTTTTCAGAAGATCTTGATTTCACACTGTTGAAATCAATTTCTTTTGATGAACTCAAACAAGAGCTCGAACATGTTTATGAAGAAATTAAACGCGCATCTAATATTACTTTTCAGTTTTCACGTACTGATGCAGTTGCTCATCAAAATAGTCATACATTTTATTTAAAATATGAAGGACCTCTTCCAACAGCATCAATGATTAAAGAAATTAAAGTGGATATTACGATTAAAGAAAAAATTTTTTATAAACCAGAAAAAATTTCTGTGCTTAAAAATTGTCATGAGTTTACTGATCTTCCTGAATCGGAAAAAATATTTGTGTATTCTCTTTATGAAATTGCAGCTGAAAAAATAATTGCGCTTCTTGATCGAGCGCGAACAGAACCGCGAGATTTATATGATCTTTGGTATTTGACAGAACAAAGTCATTTGATTGATTTAAGTGATTGCTTAGAGGCGATTCATGCTAAGCTCATTCATCGAAATAAATTATTACATGAGATACGTGAAGAATTTCATAAAAAACAACCCCGCCTCAAAAAAACATGGGAAACTCGATTATCAACACAAATGGCAAATTTACCAGAGTTTGATACTATTTATCGGAAAGTAAAACGATTATTGCGGCAAGCGAAAATTACTTCTATGTAAGGATTTATGAATGGATCAGCTATTAAAACCAACATTATCGTCTGAACGAATTCATTTAATCGTTTTTTTTATTTTAGCGCTTTATCCTTTGGTAGGAATGGGCATTGATTTAATTGCGCCTTCCCTCCCTGCAATTAGTACTAGTTTGAATACCTCTAAAATGTTTTCAAAAAATTTAATTACGATTTATTTGTTGGGTTATGCCGTCGGAAGTTTTTGTTCGGGATTTCTTTCCGACGCATGGGGACGGCGTCGTTTAATCATCGCAGGATTTATTTTATTTATTATTTCAAGTTTATTACCGACGTATTGGTCTTCTGTATCAGTATTGTTAATCGCAAGATTATTGCAAGGAATTACGTTGGGATTTTTTTCTGTCATCGGTCGTGCTGTGCTTGCTGATTTATTATCGCCAACACAATTAGTGCGCATTGGTGTGATCGTTTCAATGATGTGGGGAATCGGTCCTATTATTGGCCCTGTAATTGGAGGATATCTTCAATTTTATTTTGGATGGACAGCGTGTTTTTATTTTTTTGCAATCATGGGATTAATTTCATTAATTATTTTCTTTATATTTATCCCTGAAACACATTTCAATCGACATCCTTTAAATATCACGCATATCAAAAATAATTTTATTTTAATTATATCGAATAAAATATTTATGGGTATCGTGATATTAATGGGTTTAACATACTCGTTATTAATTGTATTTAATACGTTAGGGCCTTTTTTAATTCAGCAAACATTAAATCACACTTCTATTTATTTCGGACATCTTGCATTGTTTATGGGATGTGTGTTTTTATTAGCGACAATTACCTGTCGGCTTCTTATGCAGCTGTATGATGCAATCAAAATTATTTTATTTTCTATTTTATTTTTCTTTTTAATGTCGTTTGTGATGGGTGTGATTTCTTATTATGAGCAATCAGTGATGTGGGTGATTGCAAGTTCAACCGTATTGATGTTTATTGATTGTGGCATTGTGTATGGTGCATGCATGGGAAAGGCGATTTCACTTTTTAAACATATCGCGGGAAGTAGTATTGCGATGATGATTTTAATTAATATTTCTTTGACGAGCGTTACTTCTTTTATGATGAGTTTTATTCACGCGAATAATGCTTTTATTTTATGCGCGATTTATTTTGTATTGATGTTGTTAAGTGTGGTGGTATTTTTTGGTGTGGTGAGGGATCGAGAACAAGTGCGAGAATCATAGGGGCTATATGACTATTAATAAATAATAATAGTTATATGCGTCAAAATAATTATCATTAAGGAGATAGAAAATGACCAGGAAAGAATATTATGAAACGATTACCCAAGAAAATTCTGCTCTCGTAGTAGTTGACCATCAAATAGGTTTATATACGGGAGTAAGAGATATACCTATTGATGAGTTGAAACACAATATTCTTGGATTAGTAAAAGCAATGAAAGTTTTTGGTATTCCCATTATCGTCACAACAACAACAGAAAGTATGTGGGGGCCAATGATTCCAGAATTGCGAGAATTATTAAAAGAAATTCCTATCATTGAACGCACGACAGTTAATGCATGGGATGATCAACGTGTTGCTAATGCAATTGAAAAAACAGGTCGAAAAAAATTGATTATAACTGGAATAACAACTGATGTATGTCTTGCATATCCTGCAATCACTGCTACAGGAAAAGGTTATGATGTTTACGCAGTGATTGATGCATCAGGCGCATTCACAATCAAACAAGGAGAGCTCGGTGTGACACGAATGGTGCAAGCAGGTGTTAAAACAGTGGGTTATTCAAATGTCGTTGTTGAAATGTTAAAAGATAATGCTAATCCACTTGCTTTTGCAGTTTATAGTGGTCTTGATATGCCATTTGCTAGTTTAGTGTATGGGTTAAACGAATATTTTTCGAAAAAATAAAAATGAAATTTTTTCTTTGAGTGATTTCTATCTGAAGCTTTTTAGGCTGCAACTGTAGCTTTTTTGGCTACAGTTGTATTTTATCAAATGAGTAGTATGAGTCTATCCTAGCAACATCTTATAAATTTTCTGATGAATATTTTTAATTTGTTTTGTTTTTTCAGGCGCAACAAAAACAGTATCATCGCCTGCAACGGTTCCTAAAATTCCAATATCATTTTTTTGATCTAAAAATCTCGCGACAAATTGAGCGCATCCGGGAGCTGTTTGAATCACAATGAGTGATTCATTATGTGTAATATTTAATATTAATTGTTTTAATGAATCATTGGGTGTAATAGAAACAAGTTCAGTCGGTAGCCGATAAACAACCTGATCACCTTCATTTATTTTAATTGCGCCCATTTTATGTAACACACGTGATACTTTCACTTGATGGACTGAAAATCCTTTTTGCTCTAATGCAGCGCGAATTTCTTCTTGCGTGCCTACGGTTTTTTTTTGTAATAATTCTTGTACTGCAATGATGAGGTCTGCTTTATTTTTTTTCCGCATAATGAAAATCCTTAAATTAATAAGAAGCTATTTTAAGGGACTTCTCAATAACATCAATAGCAAAATCAATATCTTCTTCAGTGATGACATAGGGCGGTAACATTCGTAATACATTTTCAGCTGTCACATTGATGAGTAATCCAGAGTTTTGACAATGTGTGAGTACAGCGGTTGGAGGGATTGTTAATTCTATTCCTATCATTAATCCTATTCCGCGTATTGTTTTAATTTGAGTGGGACATTGTCTTTTTAATTTTTCTAAACGATGCATTAAATATAAACTTAATTTTTTTATTTTATGCAGATAATCTTGATTTAAAAGGGTCGTTAAATTTGCTAATGCAGCTGCACAAGAAACAGGATTTCCACCAAAAGTAGTTCCGTGATCTTTCGGTTTAAATGCATCTGCAATATGATTTTTTGCACACACAACGCCAAGAGGTAAACCATTTGCAATGCCTTTTGCTAACGTAATAATATCTGGAATGACATTCATTGTTTGATAAGCAAATAAATTTCCTGTTCTGCCTAAACCACATTGTACTTCATCAAAAATTAATAATGCATCTGCAGCATCGCATGCGGATCGTACTGCATTTAAAAAATCCGGCGGCGCAATTTGTATTCCACCTTCACCTTGAATCGGTTCTAAAATCACCGCAGCAACATTTTCATCAATTGCATCACAAAATAATTTTGTATCATTCCATGATTGATATTTAAAAGCAGAGGGCATAGGCCCAAAACCTTCTTGTAAAATTGGTTTTGCTGTTGCAGCAAGAGAACCTAATGTTCGTCCATGAAATGAATTTGTTGCGCTTAAAATAATATTTTTATTTTTTTTTCCTTTGCGCCACTGATATTTTCGTGCAAGTTTGATAGCCGCTTCATTTGCTTCAGTCCCCGAATTACAAAAAAATATTTTATCTAAACCGCCGTGATCCACTAAATATTTTGCGAGATCAATACTCGGTGGTGAATAATATAAATTAGACGTGTGCACTATTTTTTTTACTTGCTCGAAAATAGCTTGTTCAATGATAGGATTCGCGTGACCCAGTGATGTGCAACCAATTCCACTTAAGAAATCTAAATATTTTTTTCCATTCGCATCCCACACATATGCGCCATCGCCTTTGAGAAGTGTAATAGGATAACGCGCGTAAGTGTTCATTAAATAATTTTTTGAATGTGTTTGATAAATATCATTCATAATAGATTTCTTCTTTTGTAATCAGTGTGCCCAGTGATTTTCCAGAAAAAATAGCGGCTAATTTTTCAGGTTTAAAGCCATTGATGAGATGGACTGCTTGAATGCCTGATTTAATGGCAGAATGAATGGATTCTATTTTAGCAATCATTCCATGCGTGATAATTCCTTCTTTTATTAACGACAATGCTTTTTGGCATGTTAAATAAGGGAAAATAATTCCATTTTGATCATAGACTCCCTCCGTGTTTGTTAAAATAATTAATTGAGTTGCCTTCAAAGAAAGTGCAAGCGTTGTTGCAACTGTGTCTGCATTAATATTGTAAATCATTCCATCATGATCAGAAGCTAACGGTGCAACAACAGGCAGAAAATTTTTTTCTATCAGAGTCAATACTAATTCAGGATGCGTAGAAACAATATTTCCTACGAAACCATAATCAATCGGTTTAGGCGAGCGACGTTCTGCGTGTAAAATATTTCCATCCACACCGCTTAATCCCACAGCAGAAATCCCCTGTTTTTTTAATGCGCCAGTGATTTCAATATTTATTTTCCCCAAAATCATTTTCACGATGTCGATGGAATGTTCATCTGTGATTCGTCTTCCATTGATTATTTTAGGAGTGTTCCCCAGCTTTTCTTCCATTTCAGTAATTTGTTTTCCTCCACCGTGGACGATCACTATGTGATTATTTTCTTTTTTTAATTTAGCAATTTCTTTGCATAGTAAATTAAAATGATTGGGGTCACTTATTATTTCTCCGCCGATTTTAATCACGAAAATTTTTTTTGATTTCATATCATTCTCTTTATGGATTTGAAGAAAATAAAGGTAACCCCGTGCGCTCATCGAATTGATTTATGATATTGAAACATTGTACTGCTTGCGCAGCACCACCTTTCAATAAATTATCAATGGCAGTTGTGATGATGGCGGTGTGTCCATTCGTTTCAATTCCTAAATCACAAAAATTAGTATTTTGTACCCATTTAATATTCGGTGTGTCGTCAACCAAACGAATAAAATAATCATCAGAATAATATTTTTTATAAATGTTTAATAATTCTGATCGGGTAATTTTTTTATTTAATTTAATAATTGATGTTGCATAAATGCCGCGAACAAAAGGCCCAGAATGCGGTTGAAAAGTAAGATCAATATCATGCCCTGTTTTATGAAGCAGTGCTTGTTTTATTTCTGGAACATGACGGTGATTAAATAATTCATACGCATAAAAACTATCTGCGCGAAAAGAATGATTTGTTTTATCTTTAGGTTTTATTCCAGAACCTGAGGATCCTGTGACGGCATTGATGATAATTTCTTTATTTAGCTGTTCAGCGACAATGGGAAAAATAGAAAGAATTGCTGCAGTTGCAAAACAACCTGGTGCTGCAATATTTTTTGCGGTTTTTATTGTGGATCGAAATAATTCGGGCAATCCATATGAAAATAATTTTGTTTTTTCAAATGCGCAGTGAGATGTTTTATAAAATTTTTCAAATTCAGATTGGTTTTGAAGACGAAAATCAGCTGAAGTATCAATAATAGTTTTTCCAGAAAATGAATGAATCACTTCCATTAATTTTCCATGAGGAAGTGCAGAAAAAATAACTTCGGCAGGATGAATATTTTCTAACGTATTAAAATTCATATCCACATGACTTAAGTTAGGATGTGATTTTGATATCGGAAAACCTGCCATTTCATTAGCTGTAACAGCGACTAAATTAATTTTAGGATGTGATAATAAAAGTCGAATGAGTTCTCCGCCGATATAGCCTGATCCGCCCACAATCGCGCATGGAATCATGTTGCACTCCTTGCATGTAATAATTTGAAAAGTTGATTGGGAAATTTAACGCTATTAATTGCGGGGATTCCCCATTTTTCTTCAATGTAATGCGATCCTGAAATATTATCTGTTGCAGGACCACTGAACACATTAATTTTAATTTTAAATTCTTCTAAATATTTTTTAGCGCCATAGGCAGCAGCAAGGTCTGCTGCACAAACGACGATGGAAGTGACATGTGAAATAATTTCTTGATCTGTTAGAACACTCTCAATTTTATAATGCCCCATGATTCCATCGCCTAACTCAATGACAAGTAAATCACCGTTCAATGCGTTAATAATATTTTTTACAACTTGAGCGAGATCTTCTGCATCGACTGTTGAAGGTAAGCCGCAATCTAAAAAACTTTTCACATCAATTGCGCCTGCATTTTTAAAACAGTTCAAATCTTTTATTGCAGCAACACCTGCTATTTTTGCAGCACCTACTTTGAATCCTGCTTGTGTTGCTGAAAAAATTATTTTTTCTGCATTCGATGTTTTTCCGACATTCATACAGGTTCCTAAAATTAAAATAATTTGACGTGTTTTTAAGATAGAAGAGGTATTCGGTAGAGTAGAGCGATTCATATTTACAATGCCGTGATGATCAACCACCGTTCCAAGATATTTCACTTTCGCGGGTTCTCCTAATCCCACTGCAGAATCCACATGACAACCAATCACGCCGCCCATATTTAATAATGAAAGTGGATTTTGATTATTTATTCTTTTAGGTGAATAACCGACAAAACCACGCAATGCTTGTCTTGCTCCAATGACGCCAATAATTTTGTCTCCAATTTCTAATCGAGATAATTCCCCATCTGTTTGTTCAAGATAAGGATAAGCTGAATTTTGGCTTAATACTTCAGCTAAAATCACATCACCTGTTTTTACATCAGAAAATTTTTCCACTTGAAGGTTTTCAGTGAGTGATAGCTTTGTTGTGGCTGAACTGAACTTCATCGTAAACACCTCGCTCTTTACATTTATTTCATTATGTATAATAATACACATAAACGTATAAATATACAACCGAGAAAAGGCGCGAAAAATGAATAACCCAGGTATTTTAGTTTTATCCGATGGAGCCTTCTTTGAAGGAGTCAGTGTAGGTCACGCAGGACATGTTTCTGGTGAAGTGGTTTTCAATACAGCTCAAACAGGCTATCAAGAAGTATTAACAGATCCTTCTTATACCGAACAATTAATTGTTTTCACACAACCTCATATTGGTAATGTCGGTGTGAATTCATTCGATATGGAATCCGATCGCATTTTTGCGAAAGGAGCCATCATGAGAAACATTTCAACGATCGCAAGTAATTGGCGAGCAGAAAATACATTACAAAATTTTTTAAAAGAACAAAAATTCATTGCACTCAGTGAAATTGATACACGTGCATTAACGCATCATTTGCGTCAATTTGGCAGTCAATCGGGTTGCATCATGACAGGAAATATTGATTATGAAAAAGCACATCAATATGCAAAAAATTATTCAGGATTATTAGGAAAAGATTTAGTGCAAGAAGTCACAACAAAAAAATCCTATTCATGGGGACAACAAAAAAATAAACATCATATTGTTGTTTACGATTTTGGTGTGAAGCGAAGCATTTTAAATTGTCTTTCTAAATTAAATTGTGCTGTCACCATTGTGCCTGCCATGACTTCAGTAGAAGAAATTGTTTCATTAAAACCGAATGGAATTGTTTTATCAAATGGGCCAGGTGACCCTGCAGCGTGTACATATGCAATCGATGCCATTAAAAAATTATTAATTTATAAAATTCCAATGATGGCAATTTGTTTGGGACATCAATTACTCGCACTTGCAAGTGGTGCGCAAACACAAAAAATGATTTTTGGACATCACGGTGCAAATCATCCTATTCAAGATATGAATACATGTGTGGTTTCTATCAGCAGTCAAAATCATGGATTTGTTGTTTCAGAAGAAAATTTACCTTCGTGTTTGAATGTCACACATCGATCTCTTTTTGATAGCACAATTGCAGGAATAGAAAGAACAGATACACCTGCGTTTGGTTTTCAAGGACATCCTGAAGCAGGACCGGGCCCCATTGAATTAACCCTATTGTTTAAACAATTTAAATCCATGATAGAGAAAAGTTATGCCTAAAAGAAATGATATTAAAAATATTTTAATTATTGGAGCAGGCCCCATTGTCATTGGACAAGCATGTGAATTTGATTATGCAGGAACGCAAGCCTGTAAAGCACTTAAAGAAGAAGGGTATCGAGTGATTTTAGTGAATTCAAATCCCGCGACTATCATGACAGATTCTGATATTGCAGATGTCACTTACATTGAACCTATCACAGTTGAATTTTTAGAACGCATTATTGAAAAAGAAAAACCCGACGCATTATTACCGACACTCGGTGGACAAACAGCATTAAATTGCGCGCTTGCATTAGAAAAAAAAGGAATATTAAAAAAATATCATGTGGAATTAATTGGTGCTTCAGTTAAAGCAATTGAGCTTGCTGAAAATAGATCACAATTTCAAAATTTAATGAAGAGTATTGGATTATCAGTTCCACATTCAATGAAAATAAAAAAAATAACAGAAGCAAAAACAATATTGAAAAAAATTAATTTACCTGTCGTGATTCGTTCTTCATTTACATTAGGAGGAACAGGTGCAGGTATTGCAAATACAGAAGAAGAATTTATTCAATTGTGTGAGCAGGCTTTTCATGCTTCACCTTTTCAAGAAGTTATGATTGATGAAGCACTCATAGGATGGAAAGAATTCGAACTCGAAATTATTCGTGATAAAAAAAATAATTGTATCGTTGTATGTGGTGTTGAAAATATCGATCCATTGGGAATTCATACCGGTGATTCCATTACAGTCGCACCGATTCAAACATTAACCGATAAAGAATATCAACACATGAGACAAGCTGCGTTTAGTGTATTGCGTGCTGTGGGTGTCGATACCGGTGGAAGTAATGTGCAATTTGCTATTCATCCTCACACAGGAAAAATGGTTGTGATTGAAATGAATCCGCGTGTGTCTCGATCTTCTGCATTAGTTTCAAAAGCGAGTGGATTTCCTATCGCAAAAATTGCCGCAAAATTAGCAGTCGGTTATACATTGGATGAATTAAAAAATGATATTACCGGTGAACAATTACCTGCTTCATTTGAACCGAGTTTAGATTACGTTGTTGTAAAAATTCCACGTTTTAATTTTGAAAAATTTTCAGAAAATAATTTTAACAGAGGCCCGCAAATGCGTTCTGTTGGAGAAGTCATGGCCATTGGACGTACGTTTTCAGAAAGTTTACAAAAAGCGATGCGTAGTCTTGAAATGAATCAAGAGGGATTCAGTGATGAGTATGCGAAAATAAATCTCGTTTCATTGAAAGAACATTTGAAAACATCAGGTCATATGCAACTGTGGGCCATCGGTGAAGCCTTTCGTCGAAAAATAACTATCAATGAAATTGCAGAACTGACAAAAATTGATTTGTGGTTTTTAAATGAAATTCATTCCATTATTCAAACAGAAATGGAAATTATTTCTTTAACCATTGAAAACTTGACGCCAGCATTATTAAAAAAATATAAAAAATCAGGATTTTCTGATTCACGTATTGCGCATCTTTTAAATTGTACTGAAAAAGAAATTTATCAGCTGAGGGGAAAAAATAAAATTCATCCTGTGTATAAACGTATTGATAGTTGTGCAGGTGAATTTGTCACTCCCACAGCGTACATGTATGGAACGTATGAACAAACGTGTGAAGCAATGCCAACGTCTGCACCGAAAATACTTGTGATTGGAAGTGGCCCCAATCGAATTGGTCAAGGAATTGAATTTGATTATTGTTGTGTGCATGCAGTAAAAGCCTTAAAAAAAGCGGGTTATGAAACCATTATGGTGAATTGCAATCCAGAGACTGTGTCTACTGATTATGATGTTGTTGATAGATTGTATTGTATTCCACTGACATTAGAAGACATACTTGCTGTAATTGAAAATGAAAAACCTATCGGTGTGCTCGTTCAATACGGTGGACAAACGCCATTACAACTTGCAAAAGGTCTTGCACTTTCCGGCGTTCCTTTACTCGGTTTAGACAGTGAAATAATACAAGCTACAGAAGATCGCGATCATTTTAAAAAATTAATTCAAAATTTAAAATTAAATCAACCCAAAAATAAAAGTGTATACACCTTAGAAGAAGGGATGTCTGCTGCAAAACAAATTGGATTTCCATTGATTGTGAGACCGTCATTTGTTTTAGGGGGATCATCAATGGCTATCATCACTGATGAAAAACAATTGCAAAAATGTCTTACTCAAATATTTTCATCACATTCTCATTATGCAGTGTTAATTGAAGAATTTTTAACGAATGCAATTGAAATTGATGTGGATGCTATTTCAGATGGCGAGACTATTTTTATTCCTGCATTGTTAGAACAAATTGAACCTGCTGGAATTCATTCGGGTGATTCAGCGTGTTTCACACCACCGATGAATATCTCAGATGAAATTAAATTAGCCATCATGCAGCAAACACAAAAAATGGCTTCTCATTTAAAATTAAAAGGCGCATTGAATATTCAATTTGCTGTGAAAGAGAATAAAATTTATATCATTGAAGTGAATCCGCGTGCATCAAGAACATTACCTTTTTTATGCAAAGTGACAGGATTACCTTTAGTTCAAATAGCAACACACTGTGTGCTTGGAAAAACATTGGTAGAGTTGGGTATTACAAAAATGCCTGAATTACCTTTTTATTATGTAAAAGAAGCTGTTTTACCTTTTGCAAAATTTCCAAATGCATCAGCCATGTTAGGTCCTGAAATGAAATCAACGGGGGAGGTGATGGGAATGGGAAAAACAATTCAAGAAGCATATGCAAAAGCACAAATAGCAGCGGGTAATGTATTGCCGCACTCTGGAAATATTTATTTAATCTCGACAGCATCGTGCGCGAATTTGTTAAAACAAATTTCAGAAAAATTGAATCAATTAGGTTTTCATTTGTTTACTTCTGAAATACCTGAGCAATGTGATTTAATTATTGCGTTACATGAGTCAACAGAAACAGATGTTTCTGTGATGAAAGGCATACGTTATGCGATTAATAAAGGAATCAGCTATGTCACTTCATTCAATGCAGCTGCTGCAATAGTTTCTGCGATTGAATATCAGAAAAAAAATAATTTTCATCTTATTTCTTTGCAAGAAAATATTCGTTTAGTGCAATCCATTCAAAAGCCAAAGCATATTTTAACAGGTGAAGAATTAACAAAAAAAGAAATTGAATCGCTTCTATCTGATGCAATTTTTTTAAAATCTAAACGTGCAAAAAAAGAAATTTCTAATGAATTAAATGGACACCATCTTGCATTATTATTTGATAAGCCCTCTTTGCGTACGCGATTTAGTTTTTCGGTCGCTGTTCGAGAATTAGGTGGAGATGTCATTGAAAGTGTAGAGTCCACACGAAAAACAGAAACACCCGAAGATCAAGCCGGTGTGTTAAGTGGTTATTGTCACGCAATTGTCGTGCGAACACATGAAGATAGTATTTTAGAAAAGATGTGTAAAACATCAAAAGTGCCTATTATTAATGGATTATCTGCGTTGCATCATCCCTGCCAGATATTAGCGGATCTTTTAACGCTGCATGAAAAATTTGGTTCACTGCAAGGATTAACATTAAGTTATATCGGTGACGGAAATAATATTTTGCATAGTTTATTATTGCTTGCGCCGCAAATGGGAATTCATCTTCATTATTGTTGTCCAGAAACGCGTGGACCTGATGAAAATATTTTAGAAAAAAGTATAGAAAAATCACATGCGCATTCAGGAAAAATAAAATCTTTTTCTTCTCCTGACGCAGCAGTTGCTCATGCACATGCTGTTTACACCGATGTATGGACGAGCATGGGATTTGAAAATGAAAATAATCATTTTCTTTTTGATGGCTTTCAAGTGAATGAAGCACTCATGAAATATGCCTTACCTGAAGCTATTTTTATGCATTGTTTGCCAATGGTGCGTGGAACAGAAGTGAGTCACACATTACCTGATCAGCCATGCTCAGTCATTTATCAGCAAAGTGAAAATCGATTACATATTCAAAAAGCATTGCTTTTACATTTATTAAAAAATGAGGAAATAAATTATGTCTAAAAAAATTATTCTTGCATACTCGGGTGGTTTAGATACGTCTTGTTCGATTAAATGGCTGCAAGATCATTACGGTTATGACGTGATTGCAGTTGCGATGGATGTCGGTGAAGGAAAAGAATTACAACCAATTCAAGAAAAAGCATTAAAAATTGGTGCAAGCAAATGTTATGTGTTGCCTTTGCAAGAAAATTTTGCGAATGAATTTTTAATTCCTGCGCTTCAAGCCAACACACTTTATGAAGGCATTTATCCTTTGATTTCTGCTTTATCAAGACCGCTCATTGCGCGCGCATTAGTTGAAATTGCAATGAAAGAAAATGCAGAAGCTGTTGCACATGGCTGTACAGGAAAAGGAAATGATCAAGTTCGTTTTGACGTGACGATTAAAGCACTGGCACCCCATTTAAAAATTGTTGCACCTGCAAGAGAAAATCCTATGTCGCGTGAAGATGCTATTCATTATGCGACTCAACATGATATTCCATTGCCGATTGATTTAAATAATCCATTTAGTATCGATCAAAACTTATGGGGAAGAAGTTGTGAATGTGGAATATTAGAAGATCCCTGGGCTGAACCACCTGAAGCTGCTTATGCATTAACAAAAAATATTAATCAAACACCCGATCATCCAGTTGAAATTACCATTGGATTTGAAAAAGGTATTCCAACAACATTAAATGATCAGCCGAAATCTTTTGTTGAATTGATCACAGAATTAAATCAAATTGCTGGATTGCATGGTGTTGGTCGTATTGATCATATTGAAAATAGATTAATTGGAATTAAATCACGAGAAGTGTATGAAGCACCTGCTGCAATGACATTAATCACTGCACATAAAGCATTAGAAGCGCTCACGCTTGTGCGAGAAGTTTCACATATGAAACCCATGATAGAAAATTATTTTGCAAATTTAATTTATGAAGGACTTTGGTTTTCACCGTTACGTGATTCGTTATATGCCTTCATTCAAACAACACAACAACGTGTGACAGGAAAAGTCAGAATAAAATTACATAAAGGACATGCTACGGTTGTGGGAAGATCATCACCGTATTCTTTATATGTAAAACAATTGGCGACGTATGCAGCAGAAGATCAATTTGATCATCACGCTGCTGTGGGTTTTATTAAATTATGGGGTTTGCAAACGCAAACATATCATCATCTTGAGAAAAAATTATGAATAAAAAATTATGGGGAGGACGATATACCACTGAAACCAATTTCCATGTTGAAGAATATGTTGCATCCATTCATTTTGATGTTGAACTAGCGCATGAAGATATTTTAGGAAGCATGGCGCATGCGAACATGTTGCAGCAGTGTGGAATCATTACAGTAGAAGAAAACAAAAAAATACAAATGGGATTAAAAAAAATCACTCATGCGATTTCTAAAAATGAATTGCAATTTAGAATAGAAGATGAAGATATTCACATGAATATAGAACGTATTCTTACGGAATATATTGGTGAAACTGCGGGTAAATTACATACTGCGCGCAGTCGTAATGATCAAGTTGCACTTGATTTACATTTATATTTGCGTAAACAAATTGTCGTCATTATAAAATTATTATTTTGTTTACAAAATGCATTAATCACATTAGCAAAAAAAAATAAAAATATTATTTTTCCTGGATACACTCATCTTCAGCGAGCACAGCCGATTTATTTAGCGCAACATTGGCTCGCATATGTTGCTATGTTTCAACGTGACATTGATCGCTTAAAAAATAATTGGACGCGTGTGAATATATCACCGCTCGGTGCAGCAGCATTAAATGGAACCAGTCTTGCGATTGATAAACAATTTGTCGCGACTGAATTAGGGTTTGATCATATTTATTTTAATACATTGGATGCAGTGAGTGATCGAGATTTTGTTGTGGAATTTTTATCCGCCAGTGCGTTGATCATGATGCATCTTTCTCGATTGAGTGAAGAATTAATTTTATGGTCTAGCCAAGAATTTAATTTTATTTGTTTCGATGAAAGTTATTGTACGGGCAGCAGTATTATGCCGCAGAAAAAAAATCCTGATATTGTTGAATTGGGAAGAGGTAAAGCAGGGCGTGTTTACGGTGCTTTAATTTCAGTCTTAACGATGCTGAAAGGATTGCCTTTAGCGTATAACAAAGACATGCAAGAAGATAAAGAACCTTTATTTGACGTGATAAAAACATTGCGACAAACGTTAACGATTTATTCTCCTTTATTAAAAACACTTAAAATAAATGAAGAGAATATGTATCAAGCAACGCAGCAGGGGTATTTGAATGCAACTATTTTAGCGGAATATTTAGTTAAAAAAGGGATGAGTTTTCGTGCGGCGCATGATGTGGTGGGCAAAATGGTTGCATTTTGCATCCATAAAAAATGGGGTTTGGAAAATTTATCATTACAAGAAATGCAGCTGTTTTCTCCTCTTATTTCAGAAGAAGTGTACGCAGTGATTTCTATTGAAAATGCGGCAGGTATCTCTTTAAACGCGCTTAATGATGAAATTAATTGCTGTGAGCAGCAACAGCAAAGCAATCACAATTGGATCGATGAGAAAGAAGGTTTATTAAGATCGATTGATAGCAAATATGGAATGATTTTAAAAAGAGAAAATTCTTTGCTATGATAGGCGCGGTAAAAACAGTAGGAGGATTTATGCCCAGAGGTAAAGGCCCACACGGCCCCAAAAAATTCCGCAAAAGAAAATATAAATAATTTTTATTTCGATATTTTTTGCGGAGATAAAATTGATTTACGTTTTGCGAAAAGCCAAATTGATGCAAGTGTTAACAAGTAAAACAATGCTTGCATGCCATTTGGATTATCTTGATATCCGATTAAGATAAATAAAAATCGTCCAAACCAGCTATGTTGCGGTAAGAAAGCAGACGTGTTCCATATTGAATTAATAAATGCAGGAAGTAATCCAGCATTCACTAATTTTCCTGCTGCATTAGCAGCCATTCCGCATGCAATTAACGTTAATAAAACGCTGGGAATTTGAAATAAATATTTCACGGATAAACGTAATAATCCGTAATACATGCATAAACCAAATACACAACCTAAGCCGAGTCCCACCAAACTTCCTAGCATTCCACTTACCAAATTCGTTTGATCAGATGCAATTAAACCGTAAATAAACACGACAATTTCACTGCCTTCGCGTAACACCGCAAGACCAATAATAATAGCAAGTGCATATAACGGTTTTTCACCTGCGCTGACCGCATGACTCACTTGTTTCATATTATGAACGATCATTTTTCCGTGTTGTTTCATCCAAACTACTGTCCATCCAATCATCATGACAGCAACTAATAAAATACCCGCATTAAAATAGAGTTTTCCTGCTTCACCTGTCATGGATGCAATAAATTGAGTGATGAATGCGAAAAGAATAGCGCCAGCGGTTCCACCTAAAATGCCTAATAAAATCCACTTATTTTTATTTTGTAATTGTTGTGTTGCAGCGAGTACAACACACATGATAATTGCAATTTCAAAGACTTCACGAAATACAATAATGGCAGCAGCCCACATACAAACTCCCCTTGATTAAGTCCCTAGATGATAATCATTCTTAATTAGAAGAGCAAGGGGTTTGGTGAAATTTTTATGGAATATCAACATTTTCCTCTAAAAATTTTAATAATTCATGCTGTGAAAGTTGTACTACATCTTTTTGAATTGTATTTTTCATGAAATCTTTGACTTGTTTATTAAGATGTTTTGATAAAAGGCCGTACATATGGGGTGCTGCAACGACAATTAATGTTTTATACGCTTGTGTATTTCGTCCTTTATCTAATGCAGCAGCAATTTCACGCGCGAAATTTTCAAATTCAACTTCTTTAGGATCTGTCGGAGAAGAATATGTGCCATGCGCAGCAACATTAGTATGATAATGTCCGGGTTTATCAGAAGTAAAAAAATCTCCTTTTTTCATTTTATTTTCTGGATGATTTATTTCAGTGACTAATGTGAGGGAAGCAGCGGGATGCATATTATATTCATAAATTCGGCAGATATTTGAGTTGGTCGTCATGAGCCATATCATAATTTATATCCTTATTAAATATTCAATATCAAATCATAACTAAAATTTTTTTATTCAACAATTCTCCATTCGTTATTTATATAACAAAATCGATAGCTAGATTTTCCTGTCACTTGATTTACTTCGCTGAAAATTTGTAATGTACGACAACGGTTACCATTCTGATTACTTGTATTCGATGGAATAAAATATCCACCTGCGCCGGTTGCTGGATTTTTCCAACTGACTTTAGAATTATCAGGTGTTTTATCCAGTGTTTCTTTCATTGTTTGTTGTGAAATTTTCCAATCGGAATCGGTGAAATAAAATCCGGGGGAATATTTCATGAATGATGCGTTGAATGCGTAAGTTGAAGTAATTGAAATGATGCTAGCGAAAAAAATAAAAATAAATTTTTTCATCCGTAAACTCCTTTTAATTATTTTAATCATAGCTGGAATTTTTAAAAAATGCTCGAGGTTTTTCTTGTCATTTGAAATTTTTTGTGTATGATACGTTTCAGTTTTAGCAAATATTTATTTTGTCATATTCATTTCATCTCCGATTTATTCCTCATTTTTTAAACGGGTTTTTATTATTTAAATTTTTAAAAAAGGAGAATCATTATGCTTAATTTTTCTGAGAATGATATTAAAAAAGATAATTTTGATCCGATGAATCAAAATTATTTGGATTTGTTGAAAGAAACGAAAAGTAAAATTCAAATTACGCGAATTAATTTTGTTAGGGCAGCAAACAGAGAGCAGTTCAATCTTTATTGGTGGTTGGGACGAAGGATAGTAGAGGCTCAGGAAAAATTTCATTGGGGAAAATCTGTTGTTGAGCAATTGTCACTTGATTTGCGACGGGCTTTTCCTGAATCCACTTATGGATTCTCAACGCGTAATTTGTGGGAGATGCGTCGTTTTTACCTGGAGTACAAAAATCAATCAATTCTGCAACAGCTTGTTGCAGAAATTCCGTGGGGCCATAACTTATTGATTCTTAATAAAGTAAAAGCACTGGAAGCTAAGCAATACTATCTTGAAATGAGCCGACAAATGGGATGGACGCGAGACGTGCTGCTAATACAAATTAATTCTCAAGCTTATGAACGACATTTGTTAGCCAAAAAACAAAATAATTTTCAGCACGCATTGCCAGAACATCTTGCAGAACAAGCAGATCGCGCGATGAAAGATATTTATATGTTAGATACATTAGGATTAACGAGCCCCACATTATAGTCTACTTTAGAAAATCGCATGGTCGATAAAATCAAAACAGTCATGTTGGAATTAGGATACGGTTTTACTTTTATGGGAAATCAATATCGAATTCTTGCGCAAGGCAACGAATATTTTATTGATCTACTTTTTTATAATCGCAAATTAAAATCATTAGTTGCAATGGAATTAAAAATGGGGAAATTTCAACCTGAACATGCAGGTAAAATGAATTTCTATTTAAATTTGCTAGATGATTTTGTGCGTGAACCCGATGAAAATCCATCTATTGGAATTGTTTTATGTTCTGAACGAAATAATTTTGAAGTGGAATATGCGTTGCGTGGATTAAATAATCCTGTTGGTGTTTCAGAATTTTGTTTAACAAAAAAATTACCGCCTGAGTGGGCTGATAAATTACCTAAACCAGAAGAGTTAGAAAAAGAAATTTTGAGGGAATTGGGGGTCGAAAACTAATAAAATTTAGGCTTTTTTAAAGGCACCTCTAGAAATTAGATATTTTGCGTTAGAACGAGGCGCGCGAATTTTTAAAAGCGGAGTTTATATGCTAATAAATGAGCATTTTAAAAATGAGCGCAACGAAGTTATAACGAAAAATAGCAATTTCTAGAGGTGCCGTTAAGGTTTTTTTAAGGTTAATTTTGTATACTGTGACTCTCTAAAAAAACAAAACGAGAGAGTTCGATGCAAAGCACTGCAAGCAGCACATCAAAAGACAATAAAAAACCGACCTTAGAAGCTAAAATGCATGATGCTTATATAGCAAGTATGCAACATCTTTATCGACATCTTGATGATGAAACATTTAAACAAGAATACCTTCAACTTTATTTTGTTAACCAAGCAAGCTATCACGCTGAAGCAACAGGATGGTTAGTGAATGGTGAATTAAAAGAACCTACCACTTCAAAAGAAAAAGAACAATTTAGAAAAGAAGTGGGCTGTTCAGTGACGCGATTTAAAATCGCAAGAATGGCAAAAGCAGTCATGGATGAAGAAATTCAAAATCGCAAAGGATTAAAACTTTTATCAAGTGTGAGCTCGAGTTTACAAGCTGCAGACGCAGTTGAAATTCCTTATCAATCTCCTCGAAAAATTACTTCCTTACTTTCTTTAATAGAAATATTCATGGAAAGTGATTTACACAATAGTGAGCTGAATTTAAGAAAGCATTTATTGACGGATTGGAATGTGGGTTCTTTAGAATATTTTTTAAAATTTCTTCCGCATATTCAGATGATTCATCTTTCACCTGATAATTATTTAAGTGAAAGCGGTGAGAGGAGGCTATCTGATTTTTTCTTTTTTTGTGTTTCTCGAAAATTAAATATTAATGGACTAAAGACATTGCGAATGACTCCTTCTGAAATAAATGTTGATATGCTTTTTCTAAAAAATTTAATGAATACGCTTACTTGTTTAGATATTTCACGGGTTGCATTTACAGCTGAAATGGTATCCAAATTTTCAAATTTTTTAGGGCAATGCAAGCAATTAAAAAAACTTAAATTAGATTCGACTTCTTTATCAGAAGGATTAAGTAAAGAAGTATTAGCGGTCATTTCAAGTCCCCCTACATTAACAGAATTAACTTTTAATGCGATGGGAAGGAGAGCTATCGAAGTATCCTCTGACGTCATTCGTTTTATACATCAAAAACAAAATCTTACTGCATTAAAAATGAAATGGTTTTGCTTCCCTTCCACAGAGCAAGCATTCGGTATGATGTTAAATAAACATGCGGGCCTTCGTCGTTTGGTATTGGAGGGTCATACGTTTGATCTTGCAGCGATTGCAACAGAATTAGAAGGTAATAAAAAAATTACTGAATTTGAAATAGATAATTCTCAGGGTGGATTTCAACGGGATGTTGAGTCGATTGTTTCAAAAGATGTTCGCGCTTTAATGAATTTGAATATCAATGAAAGATTTCGAGTATTTCGTATCAGTCATTTTCTGAGTTCGAAAAATATTTTAAAAATAGTTTCATCATTGAGTTCTTGTGCGCGTGCGCGTAAAAATACTCCTCCTATGCTTGAAGAATTATTTTTAAAAGGAGTATTTGATAATAAAGGTATTGCTACGTTCGGAAAATTCTTAGCGCATCCTCGATGTCGATTAAATAAGTTAAATTTAGAAACATGTGATAATAATATCAATGACGCAGCAGCATCAGAATTTAGCTGTGGGCTTGCTGCGAATAACACATTGGTTGATATTAGATTTCCATATAATAGTAAAAATTTTTTGAATGTAGTTTTCTTGGGCCTTTTAAGAAATAGAAACATTACAACAATGGATGATGAAATTTTCGGGAGAAATTCTGATGCCCATCAAAAAGTAAAATATACATTGCAAAGAAATCGTCATAATTCACACGCGTGGAAACATTTAGTTGTCATGATGAGTAGTGATCAAGCGAATCAAAAAAGTTCTATTCGAAATTCTATTTTTTCTTTATTGCCAGGAATTATGTTTTTGTGCGATGAAAATTACGAAGATTTATTTCCGCCCGCAACACCTTCTGTTCAGCTATTAAGTAATTTTAGAGAGTCTATTTTTTGTCGAAATCATTTGCGTGCTGCAACAGCAGCAAGTTCAAGCTGTGCGATTATTACTGCAGCAGTAGGTGGTAGTTCAAGTTCCATTTCAACAGCAAATACAGCTGCAACAGTATCGATGATAGCGGAAAATCCAAGTAATAAACGCAAGCGAAAATAATTATCCCGCAATAAATCCACCCGATTGCAACTTAAATAAATTCGCATAAATTCCATTTTGTTTAAGTAAGTCAGCGTGCGAGCCTTCTTCTACAATTTTTCCTGAATCAAAAACTAAAATACGATCCGCATCTAAAATGGTTGAAAGACGATGCGCAATCATGATGGAGGTTCGCCCATTAATTAAAATGTGTAATGCATCTTGTATGGCGCGTTCACTTTCTGAATCCAAAGAACTCGTTGCTTCATCTAAAATTAAAATAGGACGATCAGCTAAAATAGCGCGTGCAATGGCAATACGTTGACGTTCACCACCTGATAATTTAATTCCGCGTTCACCGACTAATGTTTCATATTGCTGAGGCAAACTTAAAATAAAATTTTCAATATGTGCTTTTTCTGCAGCAGCACGAATTTCATTCATAGTGGCAGACGGTTTTGCATACGCAATATTTTCGCGTAATGTTCTGTGAAATAAAATAGGATCTTGTGGAACTAACGCAATTGCACTTCGTAAAGATTCGCGCGAGCCTAAATTAATATCTTGTCCATCAATAAAAATTTTTCCTTTTTGAATCGAATACAAACATTGTATTAAACGAATAAAACTGGTTTTTCCACCGCCAGAATGTCCGACCAGTGCAATGCGTTCACCCGCATTTATTTTTACTGAAAAATTTTTAAACGTCGGAACAATTTTATCAGGGTAAGTAAATTCAACATCATCAAAAATAATTTCGCCTTTATTAATATTTAAATCGATAAGTTTTTTATCGATCGCCACTTCAGGTTTTTCGTTTAATAATTCAATCACGCCATGCAAATCATATGAAGATGTTAAAAGATTTTTAAGATTTTCTCCGACATCACGAATATAAGATTGCATAATCGTATAAGCTAGCGCTAAATACGCCATATTTTCAATAGAGGCTTTATCGTGAAAAAAATACCAAACGCCTCCACCCATTAAAATAGTAAGCATTCCTGCTAATAAAATACGCTGAATAAATCCAGATAAATTTCCTAAATGATACGCGCGAAGATTTTTAATTCGTAATTCACTGGTGACATTTAAAAAGCGAGAAAGCTCAAAAGGTTCTTGTGCAAAAGATTTAGTTGAAGTGACTCCGCTGATGCTATCTGCAATGTGTGCATTAAAATGGTCTTGCGCATCGGCATAGACACCTTGTGCAGGCCCTGAAATTTTCAATACTAAAAATGAACTGACGATGATGAAAATAATGAGATACGCTAACAATAAAAGTGCTAGCAAAGGAAATTTTAAAGAAAGAAAAAAAATACTGCCAATTAAAATAATTGCTGTAGGAAAGATTCGCATGAGTATTTGATCTTCAAATACTTCTATTTTATTTCGCGCACGATTCATTTTTGAAATAATGCTTCCCGCAAAGGTATTTGCGAAAAATTTTTCGGGTAAGGTATAAATATGTTTGAATACATCATCGATAAGTGATTTAAATAAATTCGTTTCAAATGAATTATAAATTAAAAACACTATAGAATAGAGTAATTCATAGCTGAGATAGACGCCTAGAAAAACGCCCAAATAATTTAAAATGATTGTTTTATTCTGGTGTTGTTGGATTCCAGCTAAAAATGAAGATAACGCACTGGGTAAATACGTTTCAAGAAACGCCGCTGTGAGCGTAATAAAAAGAATAAGAAAAAACTTTTTGGGTTGTTTAAACCAATAGCATGCAGCAAAACGCACCACGTCCATAAATGATAAAGATGATTTTGTAAAAGTGGACATGGCATATGACCCTGATGAAAAAGAGCCGTATTATAAACGAAAATAATTATTAAAAATACTCAACCCATTCTTTTCATTTCGGTCGAAATCGGTGCTTTTTTTTGTGCTGCGTTTTCTACATGTGTTTGCGTGGTGATGTAACTAAATATTTTTCTCAGCGTAGGTCTTGTAGTCGCAATATCTGTTGAGATGAGATAAGAAGCATGAAAATCAGAAGCAAACTTATAAAGTTTTTCACTGAGTTCATCAGTTAATTCATTTTCTGTAAGCAATGTGACTTGTGCAGTGCGAGATAATTCTCTTGTCAGATCTTTATAAGTACCAAACGTTTGGCATGCATGAGCAATAATATATTGAGTCAGTGCTGCGCCTGACTTTTTAAACACGTCTTTGTTAAGAAATAAATAATGAAGCATCTCAAACGTATCACCTGGTAATAAACCATGTTTTTTTAATTTGGTAGACATGTCTTCAAAACTAATGGAAATTGTTTCTCTTGCTGATAAATCAGTTGCATCTTCGTTATTTGCTAAATTAGATTGAGGTGTTCGATTAAATGAAGATTCAATATCACGTAAAATTTCTGTAATTCTTATTTGATTCAAAAGCGCGTTGTATTTATCCGCTATTCTTTTCTCATCATTATTATTACTGCAGCAACAAAAAAATAAATCACACATTCGATTTTCCCTATTTTTATTTGTGCCGATTATAAAGAATTAAAATTAAAAAGAAAGCGTGAGTATTTTTTGTGCTTAATTCATAGGGATTTTTGATTAAATTTGCTACAATTTTTTTATACGGTTAGTGTAACATTTGTACTAAGTGGTGCCGGATAAATTTTATTTTCTTTTTTATTAAGATCAGAATACGTTTTATGAATATCCATTACACCTGCCATTAACCACAAAAATACAGCAACATCTTTAATGTAATCGTGTGGTTTAGAAAATAAATTTGAAATCAGAAAACAAATCCACACACATAAATAGAGTGTGCTGACGATTAATTTATGCGTTGAACGTTTCACTTTTTATAGACCCAGTTTATTGTTTTTAATGCGGTAATTTTAACCTATTTTTTGACAAAATGCTCAAAAAATGATTAAATAATGCACTTTTTTGGGGTGGGGAAGATACTTTAACGCCTCAAAAAAATACCAATAATTCGAGGAGTTGGCATGAAAAAATTAACCGCGCTTATTCTTTTATTTTCAGCAATCACTGCGTTTGCGGTCAATGCGCAAGAAACCAATGCTGTATTAAGTAATAAATATTACGTCCAAGCAAAAGCAGCAGAAAATAAAAAAGATTTTTCAAACGCAATTCAATTATTGGAAAAATCGATTCAATATAATCCTAATAATGATGAAGCATTTTATTTGCTTGCTCATTTAACAGGCATGACATTTGAAGGCCATCCCTCTAATTTCAATAAAGCAACTGAATATGAAATGCGTTCAGCTAATTTAGGAAATCAAAAAGCAAAAGAAAATTTATCTTCAGCAAAATTAGCAGGGCTCATTGATGCATCGGATGATGAAATCATTCAAGCGAGATCAGAAATAGAAGCTGCTTTAATCAATCAACCGCGTGATAGAAAAATTTATAGTTTACTTGCTTTGATTATTTCGTATGAATCTGGATTGGTTGAATTTCGTGATTTGAATAAAGCAGAATATTATGCGAATCAATTAATGGGATTACCACTGACTCAAGAACAAAAAAATTCATTTGCGTTAAATTGTTTTTATTTATCGTTGGGGTATATGGTTGGAACGCTGAAAGAAAAACGACAACCCCAAAAATCTTTTCAATGGATGAAAGTCGCTGCTGATTGGGGTTTGAAAGAAGCAAATTATAATTTAAGTGATATGTATTTTTATGGTTATGGTACGTTAGTGGATTATGAAAAATCGTATCAAGCAATCAAAAAAGGTGATCAATTGGAATGGCAACTGGGTAGCTTACGCAAGAAACATATTTTTCCATTTATTTATACGACACTATTTTATTTAACGAGGAGATAAAATGAATCCTACTTTACCTATTACTGAAACTATTAAAAGTGCGTGGAGCAAAGTAAAAAGTTCAAAGAGTACATTTTTTATTGTTTTTGTGTGTTATATCGCAAGTTATTTTATTCCGGTTGCTAAAATTTTTCCTCATGAAGGTGTAGGAAAAATTTTAATTGCTGTTGCTTCAATTGGCGTAATAGTTTTTATTACTTATCCTTTGCAATGGAGTTTATTTTATTTAGGAATACAGCGTGCAATGGATATGAATATTAAATTAAATATGATTAAGCAAGCTTTTAAATTAAATGTTATTTTAAAAATGTTTGGATATGTGCTGCTTATTTTTGCAATAATGCTTGTGCCTTGTGTATTTCTTTGGTTACCTAAATTAGTATTTTTGCCTATCGCAAATTCTTCTTTCATCGGATCTAATTTAAATACCATTATGAAATTGCTGACTGCATTGTCTTATATTTTAGGAATGGTAACGGGTGTATTCGCATTTTATTTAGTAATTCGTTTTAAATTAGTGTATGGATTAATTCTTATGAAAGGATTGAATCCGTGGGCGGCAATAAAAGCGTCTTACAAAGCAACGCAATCGAATGTTTGTCGAATTATTTTGTTATTGATTCTGATGCTTTTTATTTTAGCAGTAAGTGCTTTTTCATTAGGGATTGCGTATGTTTGGACGGTTCCATTTTGTTTGATTCTTTATGGAGAAATTTATAAACGATTAGTGGTGATGCAAGAATAATTAAATTTATTAAGAGGAGTTATTTTATGTATAAATATTTAATGATCTTTATGTTTTCTTTATTAACAGCATGTACCAGCACTTCTTCAGGCGCACTTTATTCTGAATCAAATGCTGCGCAAGGTAATACAGGTATGTATGTGTATCGTCCGCATCATGTTCTTTCAGGATCAGGATTGGAATTATCAGTTGATGGAAATCAAGCCGCGAATTTAAAAGATACCGGTTTTGTATTTGTGCGTTTGAATCCAGGAACACATGAATTATCGATACCTGATTCCAATAGCGGAAGTGTATTTGGTCATCACACAATTAATCATTCATTATCCGTTCGTCCACGCGAAGTGAAATATGTAAAAATAATTTGGTCGGTGGGTTGGGATATTAAACCAGGAGTCGCTGTTGGAAATTCTACGCTTGTTCCAGGATCGATTGTGAAAGGTAACTGGATCTATGTTGAAGTTCCAAAATCTGTTGCAATCAATGAAATGAAAATGTTACGTCAATCTTAAAAAATAAAATCAAGCTTGTGTTATGCGCAAGCTTGATCTTTTCTTTATTTTAATTCTTCCATCATCGTGTCAATCAACGTTGCTGCAAATGTTTTATCGATTAAAGGTTCAACATAACCAAAACACATAAACATTTTTTGATGTAATGAAATAATATTTGCGATGATGCCGATGTCTCCTGCTTGGCGTGATGTACCAAAATAAAAATTATTTAATTGGAAAGGGCCGTAAGTATCGGGAATATCAACGTGTCCTAAATTAGTAATACAGAAATCAACATTAAATGTTTCTTGTTCTTTTGTATTTTCTGATTTTGATAACATTCCCAGTGGATTTGCAATACTAAATTTTTTCAATTCAGCTTGTGGAAATTCATACGGTGTAAAAAGAACTTTAGGTATCGCATCATGCAATTGTTTTTGATAGTCACGTGCTATTTTCCATAAATTATTTTCTTTAATATCGTGTTTTGTCAAAACAGAAGAAACATAACAACCTAAATAATCTTTTGGAACAGGAGGTGCGCAATATTCTCTTAAGTTAACAAACGTAAGAATAGAAAGAGGGCCTTTGTGAATATTATTTTTATAACCACTTAACAATAATGCAGCTGCAAATGCACTATTGAGCGTCACATTTTCTCGACGACACGATTCACGCAGCAGATTGATTTGGGTCATTGCTATTTCATGATATAAACCGTGTGTGATTCGCGTGCCTAAAGGTGTGTTGGTAGCATAGTGCCATTTTTCTATTTGTGGAATAAAGTGATAATCATTAAGATTTTTTACATAATCTTTCCACAATAATTTTTTTGCTAACCTATTTTCTACATATGAAATCAGTGGAAACTCTGTAGAGGAAATTTTTTCACCGTCGCTTAATTGATGACAATAATTTAATAAATCTCGAATGAAATAAATAATTGATCCATCTGCAATGGAATGATGAAAAAAGAAAAGGACTTCATGTTCATTAGCTGTATTATTTCCCTGTAAGAATATAATCCTCCATAGATAATGATCTGTCTCAGGAGGAATAGAAAGTTCTTGTTCAATGATTTTTCTGTATTGTGAAGGGGAATTTTTTTTGATAATTTTAAAAGGAATATCGCTGAATTTGCGATCGAGTTTAAATTCATAAGAATCTAATTTTTTTTCAATTCGTGCGCGTAGTAAGGGTTGTTGGTTAAATAATAAATGAGTTGCTTTGCGAACTAAATCTTCTGTTAAGGGCCCTTTAATTTGTGCGACGATACTAATGAATGAAGTACCGAATTTATTGAGATGTGTATTTTGGCGGACTGTTTCCCAAAAACCTAATTTTCTAGTGTCTTCCATGCAGGGCTCAGTGATTTATTTTATGAATGATTAAATGTATCGTAACTTAGTTTTATTCTAATTTGAAATAGTAATGACTTGTATGATAATTTTAGTGGGATTTTTGAAAAAGACTAGGAGGGTCAATGCCCGCTGCACCATCTTCACCGAATGAAGCAAAACGTCTTGCTGCTGTTCGTAGAGTCAGACTTATGGGAACTCCTGCAGAAGAACGCTTTGATCAAATTACTCGATTAGCGAAACAATTATTTGATGTTCCTATGGCGGTTCTTGATATTGTGGGTGAAGAATTAGCGTGGCTCAAAAGCGTTCAAGGATTTGATGGCATTGAAGGATTAAGAAAAGATTCTTATTGTCATCATACTGTTTTGCAAGATGGAATTTGTATTGTGCATGATGCGCGCACAGATGAACGTGTTTGCGATAGTGCTTTTGCAAGTACGTGGGTGTTTTACGCAGGTGTGCCGCTTCATTTTGATGGAGAGCGTGTGGGTGTGCTGTGTATTGGTGATATGAAACCTCGTGATTTTAGTTCTGAAAATCTCAAAACATTAACGGATCTTGCGCAACTTGCTGAACGTGAATTGCAAGTTGCTGCATTATCAGAATCACAATTAGCACTTGCATTAACAAACGAAGAATTGCAAAAAAAGGCCAATATTGATGTGTTAACGCGCATTTGGAATCGCGGTGCTATTTTAGAAATTATTGAAACTGAATTAAAACGCGCGACGGATGAAAATTTAATGGCGTTGCTCATGATCGATATTGATTATTTCAAACGCATCAATGATACGTATGGTCATCGTGCAGGTGATCAAGCATTACGTATCATTGCAGAACGATTACGCAAAGAAGTTCGACCGATGGATGCGATCGGTCGATATGGTGGTGAGGAATTTTTAGTTGTGTTAACAGATATTGATATTGATGAAGCAATTATAGTAGGAAATAGAATTTGTGAAAAAATTTCAAGCGCGCCTATTTCATTTGAAAAACATACGTTACAAGTAACATGCAGTATCGGTTGTACTATTTCAAAAAAATCAGATGATATTGATTCTTTAATTCATCGTGCAGATCAAGCACTTTATCGTGCGAAAAAAGCAGGTCGGAATTGTGTTGAAGTTGGCAATTTAAAGTAATTATAATTTTATGCAGCGCCCGCAGTTTTTTTACATAGGAAATAAATATGAATCAAGCAGAATTAGTATTTTCAGAAATTGATAAAACGTTAGAAAAAATTAAAGATGAAAAAACATTTGAAAAAGCCCATGAATTGATTAAAACATCCGCTTTGGAAGTGAATACATTTGGAAAAAAAGCATGTTTCAGTGTGACATACATTCAAAAAATGAAAAATGAATTGTACGATAATTTTTTAAAAGCCATGAAAATTAAAGCGCGAGATGCGACTGGAATTGTGCCTTCTATTGATAGCTGCAAAGTAGTAGAAAAACTTCCTATGGGTTTCAGACGAGAAGTGATTATTGGAAATCATGCAGCAAGTCAAAGAGTATGGGAGCTTAAAAAAGAAAATAGTTTTTTTATTTTTTTTAAAACAGAGGGAATAAAATTTATTGCAACAAACGAACTTGAGAAAGGAAAAAATGAAACTATTTTTACAGCGCGTTATATTGTCGATGAACATCCTAATCCTAAATATAATTCAGCAGAATCGTTTCTTGAACTTGTGATGAATCCAACGTATGGGAATTTGGGAAAGTTAAGCACAGCTAATAGTTTAAATGACAGATACAATAGGATTGTTAAATCTAACTAAATGGGATTCCAGCTGCACCATCTTCACCGAAATAAAGTAAAATGTCTTGCTGCTGTTCGTAAAGTCTCTTTAATTTACTTACGTTTAAATAAGTGCGCCACAAGAGAAAGTACGAATAGTACTAAAAAAATAACGAAGAGAATTTTTGCAATTTCAGTCGCGCTTGCAGCAATTCCAGTAAAACCAAATACCGCTGCTACAATAGCAATAATCAAAAAAGTAACTACCCAGTTCAACATGATTTCATTCCTTTTGAAATTTATTCTCTTATAGACTAGCAATATTATGTTTGGGTTGCTAGGGGTTGATTGGTTTTAATGTTTCCCGCAGTTTTTTGCGACTCAATTTATCTAGAACAACGAATATTTTTTCTTGTAATGTGAGTAGATGTGTTGCTGCATGATGCCCTTTTACTTTAAAAATTTGAATTTCAATTTTTTCAGTGATTTCAAAAAGCTCTTGATAGAGAGCTGCGTTTTGAAGAACTTTTCCAGTTCGGGTGATAAAATTATTTTTTTTAAGTTTCTCTTTTCTTTCTCCCATTAAATCGCAAAAACTTTGACAATCTGTGTAGAGTTCAATTTTTAAATCTGTTCCAAAATTTTTTCTCACAAAATGAAGAGCATTAATAGCTGTTTTGATTTCAGACCAAGTTGATTTTTTTGATTTGTATTCGGTATAAACAATTTTA
The DNA here is from genome assembly GCA_013287845.1 of Gammaproteobacteria bacterium. Lineage (GTDB taxonomy): Bacteria > Pseudomonadota > Gammaproteobacteria > DSM-16500 > DSM-16500 > JABDDA01. The sequence goes on along the minus strand of JABDDA010000002.1, from coordinate 27,230 downwards.
TTGGATAATTTAGTAGATAAAGTTTTTATGCTGTACTCAGTGTATTCAGTCATATTTTTTTTATCGATGCATAAGAATGCACCGACGGCAATTTTCATTTGTGGGGAAGTTGAAGCATCGGTAAAGATAATCATGGTGACTTGTTGTGGATTCAATACACACCTATTTTTAAATATTACACATTATTCAAGATATTTTTTAATTTATCAATTTTATCCATAAAGAAATCAACTCCCCATAAATTTAATGTTTTTTTATCTTGAGTATTTAGAAATGGAGCAACATCATTCGCTGCTTTATTCCAATCAATACTTTTAATTTTTTCCTGTATTGATTCAATAAACCATCTGGGTGTCACTGTTATTTTTTTATTTGCCCAAGGTCCTTGTTGATGAAGTGCATTTTCAAGAAAAATAAAATTAGGGGGAATTTTTCTAGCGACATACCAAGTAAAATCATACCAATCACGGCCTTTGATATATTCGCGACATAATAAAGCATGGCATTTTCCTGCAAAGCTGCTACTTAAATCTTGCGCAACGAGAGAATAATCCAAAGGGAATTCCAAAAATTTTACATCAACATTAGAACCTAATGGAGGATTAGTATCAATTTCAAATTTTATTGAAAGTTTTTTCCCGGGATGATGCGAAAAAGATAAATCAATTATTTTTCCGATTGAATCATCCTTTAAAAATATTTTTTTAACTGTGTTATTCAAACGACTTTTATCAGTTACTTTTGGATGTACGCCAAATTGTTTGCACGTATCGATAATCGCATCAATATAAGGTTCCCATTTGAAATGCGGATTGGGATTTTTTAATAAAAAATCGAGATCTTCTGAAAAACGCGGTAACTGATATAAAATTCGTAGAGCTGTTCCGCCGTGAAAAATAGCTTTATCAAAAAAATTTGCACTTGCGAGACCATAAAGAGCAACTTCTTGTAAAATTTCTTTAAGCGCGTGCTCTTCGTCTTCCACTGTATTTGTTGCATATATTTTTAATCTTTCATCGATAATATGAGTAGCCATTATTTTTTTAGTTCCTTTTTAAGTTTATTTAAAAAATGTAACACGCGTTTAGAGCGATACACTTTTTTAATTTCTAAAAATTCTTTTTCATTCATTTTCATAAGATGTTCTGCATCGATACGTAAACTGTCAGTAAGATAATTCAAACCTTGCCAATTAATTTTTTTCACATAAACGTAATCTGCCAATGCGCGAAGAGGTGACGCTAATAAAAAAGGTTCACCTTTAATTTCTTCAACACGATTTACACCGGTTAAAAATTCATACTCATTTACTGGAAGTTGATAAAAAATAAATTCACCGAAAGGAGAAATAAATTTTTTAGGACGTCCGCCTGCAATGATGCTTGTTACCGTTTTCACTTGTTCTGGAATCCAACCAAAATAAGACAGTGCGCTTTCAAGTGAAATATAACTGTGAGGAGCAAGTCGACTTGCAAGAAAAAATTTACTGAGTTTTTTGTGCCGAAATTTATCTGCCAGTATATAAAGCCCGCGACGAATTTTGATGAGTTCATTTTTTTTGAGTGCTTTATTTACCATGCCATAACGTGCAGCAGGCGTGCCATCCAATAGGTTATTCAGATCCACATCGGTGAGGATGTTATCTGTAAAGCCTGCTTCGATAATCTTGTCTGTTAGGGTGCTCATTTGTCTATTTTAGCAGGAAACTTCCTGAAATGGGAAGTTTCTTGCGGAAATAGGAGGTTTTGGGGTGGTTATATCAAGTAAGTAGGTGTTTCCAAAATGGAAACAGTTCAAATTGGAAGATAGAGAATTAAGTGTAGGGGCTGTTGACATTTCGCTATGCTGGACGCTCAATCAGATTTTTTCTGATCCTATTTTATCGCCGCATATCATTTTCAAAGGCGGAACTTCTCTCTCAAAATGCTATAACATGATCGAGCGGTTTTCAGAACATATTGATTTAACATTATCAAAACAATATATCGGAATAATGAATGAGAATGATCCTACTTCTGTTTCATCTACTCATCAGCGCAATAAACGTTTAGAACAACTTACTAATAAAGTCAAAAATAAGATTAATAATGAGGTTAAGCCATTACTGATAAAAACATTTAAGAAAAATATTTCAACTTACTCTGACAATATGGAATGGCGATTAGAAACTGATGAAAGAGATGAGCAGAGTTTTATCTTTCACTAGCATTTTATAATCTAGACGTCATTTTAGCTGTTGGGTATCGAACAAACTCTAGTAAAGCAATTGCCTAATGGTTTTGGCCTGTTTCCCTAAATTAGAAAGTTTTATTTTGAATTCATACTGCAAAAGTTCCCAAAATAGGGTACTATTGCAGTATAACTTCAAAATAGAAAGGTAGTTATGGGCTATAGGCATACTGAAAGTCAAGGCTGGCGCCTCCTCGCAGAGTTGTTTCAGCGAGGAAAGCGCATTTTTAATATAAAAGATGCGGTGCTCGCAGCTCAGGGATTAGCTATCCCACAATCTCAGCTTAAAAAAATTCTTTTTAATTTGACAAAATATGGATATCTCTTAAGATTGCATCGCGGGCTTTATGTAGGTATTGGTCTTTTACCTGGCCAAATAAATGTAAATCCTCTTGTTATATCTTCTTTTCTAATCCAACCCTCTGCTATCAGTCATTGGTCTGCTTTGCAATATCATGGACTGACAGAACAGGTTCCTCAGATTATCACTGCTATAACAACAAGCAAAATCATTACACCTAGCATGCGTAAATCGTATACGGAGAAAAAGCATTCACAGAAAAAACATGCATGGAAAATAGCAGGAATACATTACGAATATAAAAAAATAAAAAAAGAACATTTTGACTTGGGGTTAGAAAAAATATGGATAGATGAACAGTTTCGTATACAAATCACAGATAAAGAACGTACTTTGTTAGATATTTTTGTCAGTCCTCAAATGTTTGGGGGAATGGGTGAAGCATTGGGGATTTTAGAAAATTCCTTATCTAGTGTAGACATAAAAAAACTTGTTAATTACGCAATAAAATATGGAAATAAACCAGTGATCAAACGATTGGGATGGGCGCTCGAATATTTTGGTGTGCCAAATGAAATTATTTTTCCATTACTTAATGAACCGATTAATTATTATTGTCGACTTGATTCTTCGAAACCAGCAAAAGGGCCTTGTGAGAAACGGTGGATGATTCAAAATAATTTAATAAAGGGAAAAAATGAAACCATTAAAAATAAAAATTCAAACTGAATGTAAACAGAAATCTGTTCCTCAGCATGTCGTTGAAAAAGATTATGCACTTAGTTACATTTTGGCCGGTATTGCAAAACAAGATTTGCTTTCAACTACATTAATATTCAAGGGTGGAACAGCATTAAAGAAAATATTTTTTGGTGATTATCGTTTTTCTGAAGATTTAGATTTTTCAGTTTCAAATGCGCCGAAAAATGAGATGCTAGAAAAGGAATTATTAAAAGCAATGAACATTTCAAAAGAATTATTAAATCAATATGGTGCTTTTGATGTGCAGTTAAAAAGAAATCCTGAAAATGCTCCTCACCCACAAGGCCAGGAAGCTTTTATTGTACAAGTTAAATTTCCTTGGCACCCAATATCGCATTGTCGAATTAAAATTGAAATTACACATGATGAACCTGTTATTTTAATGCCTCAGTATAAATCTATATTACATGGATATGATGAAATTATTGATTGCCAAGTTGCTTCTTATCACATTGAAGAAGTAGTCGCAGAAAAAATGCGCGCACTTTTGCAAACACATCAGAAATTAGTTGAGCGTGGTTGGAATCGACCACGTGCGAGAGACTATTATGATTTGTGGCGAATATTAAAAAACTATGGAAACATACTTGATTTAAAGCGGTTGCGTAATACCTTAGATAAAAAATGTAAACATCGAAATGTTTTTTATAAACTAATAGAAGATTTTTTTACGAATGAATTAGTAAAAGAAGCTCGTCAGCATTGGCAGTCGACATTGGGTGTGTTTGTAAAAGATTTGCCGGAGTGTGATTTTATTTTGGAGGAATCAAAATTATTTATTAGTAAAATATTATTTGATTGAGGGCATTTTTTTAATTCATTTTGAAAAGATTTAACATGATGTTTTTTCTCTGCTTTTATAGATTAAAGTTGGTTTTTAACGTTCGACTAATTAATCGGGGTGACAAGATTCGAACTTGCGGCCCCTGCCTCCCGAAAGCAGTGCTCTACCAGGCTGAGCTACACCCCGCATACTTTTTGAAATGACACTTTCTTTTTAAAATTTTCGCATGGAAAATTTTTCTGCAAACAAAAATAATTTTTCTAAAAAATATTTTTCAATTAAAAAAAATTAATAATTTCTTTCCACCACAAATTCTGTTAATTCACGCAACGCCTTTCGATAAGGTGATTCGGGAACATGATTTAAAACAGAAATCGCTTGTTGCGCGTGGTGTTTTGCAGCTTGCGCAGTGTACTCGATGGCTTTTGTTGATTCAATAATATCAATTATTTTTTCTAAATGTGTGGAAGAACAATTTTGAATCGCATCATGAATTAATTTTTTTTCTGCATCACTCGCATGATGTAATGCATAAATTAAAGGAAGTGTGGGTTTTCCTTCTGACAAATCATTCCCAATATTTTTTCCTGTTTCTTCCGAAGACGCACGATAATCTAACGCATCATCAATGAGTTGATAAGCAACACCTAAATGCATTCCATATTTTTGCATCATTTCTAAAAATTTTTTTTCTGGCGTAGAAATGGCGGGGCCGAGTTGCGATGCAATTTCAAATAATTTTGCAGTTTTTCTTTCAATCACATCAAAATAATTTTTTTCTGTGGTGTTGGGATTTCGACAATTTAATAATTGCATGACTTCACCTTCTGCAATTAAATTTGTTGTATCTGCAAAAATATTTAAAACCACGGGATTATTCACGCGAACAACTAGTTGAAATGCGCGTGAATATAAAAAATCTCCGACAAGAACGCTGGCTTCATTTCCCCAAATCATATGCGCTGTTTTTCGACCGCGTCGTAAAGTGGAATTATCAACCACGTCATCATGTAATAATGTTGCTGTGTGCATTAATTCTATTGCAGCAGCTAATTGAATATGGTGTTCATCGTTGTGATTAAACGCGCGTGCACTTAATAAAACAATTAAAGGACGTATTCGTTTTCCGCCGCATTGCAAAATATAACGCACTAACTCATCAATTAACGGAATGTCAGATTGCAGCTGATGAGAAATGAATTGATCCGTCGCTTCTAAATCGGATTTGACGAGGGCGCGTATCGACTCAAGAGGCATTGGGGTTCCTATATTTTTCAAAGAGAAGCATCGTATTCGGCGGGCGGCAGGGTGTCAAGGTTTGCACTTGCCATATACCCTAAGAATCACTATAATCCCCAGCCTTTAGCTTACATAATATAAAGAATCTGGAGCACACCATGTACGCAGTTATTACCAGCGGTGGTCAACAATACCGCGTTGAAGCAGGACAAATATTAAAGCTCGCTAAAATCCCTGCTGAAGTAGGAAAAACTATTCAAATTGAAAAAGTATTAATGCTTGTCGATGGCGATAAAATTAAAGTGGGTAAGCCTTATTTAACAGATACGAATGTGAAAGCGTCTGTTGTTTCTCACGGACGTCATAAAAAAATTCGCATTATCAAATTTCGTCGTCGTAAACATCACATGAAACAAATGGGTCACAGACAAGATTATACTGAAGTGAAAATTACTGAAATTAAATAGAGGATTTTGCAATGGCACATAAAAAAGCCGGTGGTAGTACACGAAATGGTCGTACGTCCCGCCCTAAATATTTAGGTGTAAAACGTTTTGGTGGTCAACTTGTCGGTGCAGGTGAAATTATTGTGCGTCAACGCGGAACACAATTTCATCCCGGCGCGCATGTAGGAATAGGTCGAGACCATACTTTATATGCATTAAAACCAGGCAAAGTGGTTTTCAGTGTGAAAGGTGAAAAACGTAGACGTTGTGTGAGTATCGAAACACAAGCTGCAGCGTAATTAATTATAATTAAATAAAAAGCCTCGTGAATGCGAGGCTTTTTTTTTCTGAGAATGTATGAAATTTATTGATGAAGCAAAAATTCGTGTTGAAGCAGGTAACGGTGGAAAAGGCTGCTGCAGTTTTTTGCGTTTAAAATTTATGCCAAACGGTGGACCGGATGGTGGTGATGGCGGTTCAGGCGGCAGTATTTTTTTAAAAGCAGATGAAGGTGTGAATACACTCATTGATTATCGTTATGCGCGCATTCATCGCGCAAAAAATGGTGAAGGTGGACGTGGAAGAGATTGCTCTGGAAAATCTGGTGAAGATTTAACGTTACGTGTTCCTGTGGGTACTGTTGTATACGATGAAGATACAGGCGAATTACTGTGTGATTTAACAGAACACAATCAATTATTTTGTGTTGCACAAGGTGGAAATGGCGGTGTGGGTAATGCACGCTTTAAAAGTAGTGTGAATCGTTCTCCACGTCGAACGATTCCAGGCGGCGAAGGTGAGCTCAGAAATCTTTATTTAGAATTAAAAGTATTAGCGGATGTGGGATTAGTAGGAATGCCAAATGCAGGTAAATCTACTTTAATTCAAGCGGTTTCTGCAGCGCGTCCTAAAGTGGCTGATTATCCTTTCACAACATTGCAGCCGTATTTAGGGGTGGTGCGCATTTCACACTATCGAAGTTTTGTGATTGCAGATATTCCTGGATTGATTGAGGGTGCTGCTGAAGGCGCAGGATTAGGCATTCAATTTTTAAAACATATTATGCGGACAAAATTATTATTTCATATGGTCGATGTATTGCCGCTCGACGAAAGTAATCCCATTGAAAATGTAAAAGCAATTGAAAAAGAATTAGAAAAATTTAATTCTGAATTAATAAAAAAAGAACGTTGGTTAGTTTTAAATAAAATTGATTTATTACCGCCTGATGAAGTGAATGATGCGTGTCATGCGATTGTGAAAAAATTAAAATGGAAAGGAAAAGTTTTTCAGATTTCAGGATTGAGTCGTGAAGGAACGGAATTGTTAATGCGCGAGGCAATGAATTATTTAGAAGGTGAGAAATAAATTTTTAGTTTTGCTTTTATAAAAAATCTTTCGTTTTTTGTCGTCCCGAGGGGTTCTTTTTACGACGAGGGATCTCCATGGAGGTCCTTCGGCAAAAAGCATGCCTCAGGACGACGATGAAGCTGTCGCTTTTCGCGCCCGCAACCCTGGGTAAACGAAATGAAAACGGTTGGAGCCCTGAAAGGGCGAAACATTTTACGACAAGTTCTCTTCTTTCAACGCTTGCTGAACCGATTTTCTTTTTTTCAATTCCGAAAAATAATTTTCTAATTTAGGAAATTCAGAAAGATTTACTTTTGCAACTGTCGGCATCCATCGTAATACAACAAACAAATACGCATCAGGTAATGTAAAATGATCGCCCGCTAAAAATGGATTTGACTGTAACTGTTTTTCAACCGCACTAAATTTTCTTTTTAAAATGGGTTTAAAAACTTTTTCTTTTATTTCTTCCGGAACATCGGGATTAAAAAACGGACCAAAACTTTTATGTAAATCAGAACTTACATAACTTAACCATTCCACAACACGATATCTTTTTTTATCGCCAAATGCAGGTAATAAATTTGTTGCTTTGTGAGTATCAGCAAGATATTGGTGAATGACAATATTTTCTGTGAGAAGTTCGTTATTATCGAGTAATAATCCAGGCACAGCACCTTTGGGATTGATTTGAAAATAATCTGCGCCAGTTTCTGTTTTTTTTGTTTTAAGATCGACGGATTCGAACTCAGCGGATAATCCCATTTCATGAATGAGAATTCGAACAGAAAGTGAGCACGCGCCTTTTGAATAGTAGAGTTTCATAAAAAATCCTTTTTAAGAAAGTTTTTATAACGCTTTGATTTGCGCGCTCAGTCGGCTTTTATGACGAGCTGCTTTATTTTTATGTAACAAACCTTTACCCGCCATACGATCAATCATCGGTTGTGCAGCACGAAACGCTTCTTCTGCTTGTTTTTTATCGCGAGCAGCAATCGCTGCAACGACTTTTTTCATATACGTACGAACCATCGAACGCTGACTTGCATTATGTTGACGGTGTTTTTCTGACTGACGTGCACGTTTTTTTGCTGAAGCGATATTAGCCATCTAAATTCTCCAAAAATAGCGCTGTAATATGCCGATCTTTAAGGGAAAAGTCAATTATTTTGGAATGGTTTGGGAGGGGTGGGTGGTGGGGAAGGCGGGCTCTTTTTTTCAGCTTCTGTAAATAAAACATGATGTTTTGCATCACTATAAACGGTTAACTCTTCAGATAAATACTTGCTTAAGTTAAACGATGGATTAACAATTCGCACTGCTTTTTCAAAATATTTTTTTTGTTCATCTGTCATGCATTGTAAAATTTTTTGGGTCGGTACTTCAAAAATTTGTTCGCCCTCTGCAACACGCAAAGCGCGATCCATTCCTTGAATCGTTTCTTCGATTAATTGATCCACAGAAAAGCCATCAAGCATATTGGGATCTCTTAAAATAGCTGTTGGAAATCCGTGACTCAATAATAAAAAATTAAGCAAATTCATACACAGTGTTCGACAATTTAAATCTAAGAAAAAATGAATTTGTTCGCAATCTTGTATGAAAACAATAATTGCGCGTAATTTATCGCGAGGTGTTTTTGCTTTCGAAATCTCTTTCTCAAATTCTGAAAGAAATTCATCCATTTTTTTGTCGAGAAAAGTTTCTATTTTTTCTCCTTTGGGAATATAAACGATAAGCCGAATAATTCTGTATTCGTTATTCGCATAATCGTTATAAAAATTTTCATCGGGATTTTCAACGAGTGTTAAATTAGTTTCATCCAGCGGATCTTGAAGGAAAAATAAAATAGGAAATTTTTTTTTATTTATTTTATCGATTAATTCGTTAAATCCTTCTAAGGAAGAATTCGTCGTATTCATTTTATAAATTAAATAATACGTAGCTTCATTAAAGAGAGCGGGTTCAGTGATATGTCTGAATCTGCCTGATTTTTCTGTAGGATCTTTTTCATAATTTGTTTTTTTTACATGTTGGGCTGCAGCGTGATGGATGGATTTGATGAGTTCACTCGATAGTTTCGGTTGTGCAGTCTTAAATAAATTTGTCCAGTGTTGATAGGCATTGAGTGTCCCTTTTAAATAACCGGGTTCATCTTCTTCAAATACTTTCCATCCACATTGGGCTTGAACAAAATCATTGAAAGAAATATCTCCCAAAGGACCTAACTCATTTTCAATCAGCAAATTGATTCCAGTTGCGACCAGTAATGGTTTTAGCAAAAGTACTAAATAGTGAGGGTGTTTTTTAATAAATTCTTTGAGCGGTAATTGATAATCGTGAGGGTCAATAATAAAACACAACATATCTGGATGGGTTAACTCATTATATTCCCACACAAATTGTTTTGATTCGTGATAGCGATTAACTTCTTCCACAAAAAGTTTATGTGCCGCATCAAATGTCTTTGAGATGTCATTATAGATTTTTTCGAGTTCTTCTGCTGATTTTTTTCCTTTAACAGCAGTGTGATAGTGTTTTTTTAATTCGGGAGAGAAAAATTTATTATACATTTCAGAAAAATGATTTCTAAGTTTAGCGATATCATTTTTAATTTCAGGATGCGTTGTTGCATACATGTGAGATAATTCCATGGCTTCTGCTAACGTGCCATTTTCTTTTTTAAAATCGGTATTGACTTGAGCAGGAAATTCCACCATGTGTCGCCATACTTCTGCTGCAGGAAAACGTTGCAGAAATTTCCCTGGATCACATTGAAATTTTTTTTGAAATTTTAAAAGAACACTGTCGAGTGACACCGCTTCTTGTGTCATGGGTGTATTAGGGGGTGCAGGAGGTGTTTTTTGATCTTTATTAGAGGCACTCACATGAATTTCCTCGTTTTATTTTATAGCAATAGTATAGCACAAAATGAAAGTCAATCATTTTGGGGTGGTTGGGGGAGAGTAGGAGGTTCTGTAGTGGAATTCTTTTTTCCAGCTTCTGCAAATAAAACATGATGTTTTGCATCACTGTATACTTTCATCTCTCCAGATAAATACTGAGCCAAATTAAATTGTGGATTAATAATTTGTACCGCTTCTTCAAAATATTTTTTCTGTTCGTCTGTCATGCATTGCAGAATTGTTTTTGTCGGTACTTCAAAAATTTGTTCACCGCTTGCAACACGCAACGTGCGATCCATTCCCTGAATCGTTTCTTCTATTAATTCATCTACAGAAAAACCATCAAACCAATTTGGATCGTGTAAAATCGCAGTTGGAAATCCGTGGTTCAATAATAAAAAATTAAGCAAATTCATACAAAATGTTCGACAATTTAAATCTGCAAAAAAATGAATTTGTTCGCAATCTTGTATGAAATTAATTATTGCACGTAATTTATCGCGCGGTGTTTTTGCTTCTGCCATTTCTTTTTCAAATTGTGCAAGCGATTCATCCATTTTTTTGTTGAGAAAAGATTCTATTTTTTCTCCTTTGGGAATACAAACAATTAATCGAATTTCTTTGTCTTCATTGTTAGCATACTGATGATAAAAATTTTCATCTAGATCTGCGGGATCCACACCTTCTAAATCATTTTCATCCGATGGATTTGCAAGAAAAAATAAAATAGGAAAATTTTTTTTATTTATTTTATTGACTAATTCTTTGAATCCTTGTGGAGAAGAATTTAAAAAATCGAGCCTATAGGTTGTGCAATAAGATGTTCCATCGAATAAGTCAGCATGGACAACTTGTCTAAATTTTCCTGGTTTTTCTAAATCATTTGCATACTTTGTCTGTTCCACCTGTTCGGCAGCTGCGAGATGGATCGATTTAACTAATTCACTCGATAATTTCGGTTTTTTAGTTTTAAACAAATCAGTCCAATGCTGATATGCGTTTAGCGTTCCTTTTAAATAACCCGGTTCATCTCCTTCAAATGCATTCCAGCCACAGTGCATTTGAATAAAATCATTTAAAGAAATATTTTCAAATGGGGTTAAATCATTTTCAACCATTAAATCAGTTCCCGTCATGTGGCCCCATGGATGGGCTAATAAACCTAAATAATGAGGATGTTTTTTGATAAATTCTTTGAGAGGTAATTCATAATCGTGATAGTCAATAACGAAGTGTAATAGTTCTGGGTTGAGTGAATCTAATTTTTTTGATTCGTAATAACTACCGACTTCTTCAGTAAGTTGATTGGTTACTGCATCAAATTGACTGATAAGTTCATTATAAATCTCCTCTTGTTTTCCTTCGTTTTCTTCAGTGAGATAGGCATTTTTTAATTCAGAAGAAAAAAATTCATCGTATTCTTTAGAAAATTTATTTTTCAGTTGAGCAATATCGTTTTTAACTTCAGGATGCGTTGTTTCATAGGATTTAGATAATGCGATGGCTTCTATTAATGTGCTATTTTCTTTTTTAAATTTCGTATTGTCTTGAACAGGAAATTCCACCATGTGTCGCCATACTTCTGTAGCAGGAAATGCTTGAAGCAATTTTAGTGGATCACTTTGGAAGTTTTTTTGAAAATTTAAAAGAACATTGTCTAGTGAGACAGGTGCTTGCGTCATGGGTGTGTTTGCAGGTACAGCAGATGTTTTTTGATCTTTGTTAGATGCAGCCATGACACTCCTCTTTCTAATAATAATGGTTATATTGTAGCATAAAATGATAGTATACGTGCTTTGATAATGGATACGAATGATGAGCAAAGCACTTTTTAAATCAACCTCTATTTTTTCAAGCATGACGTTTTTATCGCGTATTTTTGGCTTTTTACGCGACATGGTCACAGCGAATATTTTTGGTGCAGGATTTGCATTTGATGCGTTTTCAGCGGCATTTCGAATTCCTAATTTTATGCGGCGATTATTTGCAGAAGGTTCTTTTTCTCAAGCGTTTGTTCCTGTATTAGCTGAATATCAAAAAAATAAATCGCATGAAGAAATAAAAAATTTTGTAAGTGCCGTTGCGGGAACATTAGGAATTGTTTTGTTAGCTGTTACTATTGCAGGAATAATTTGTGCGCCAGCAATTATTCATTTATTCACGCCGGGATTTGAAAAAGGGGGGCCGCGTTTTGAATTAGCTGTCACCATGTTGCGCATTACGTTTCCATTTCTTTTTTTTGTATCACTCACTGCATTTTCAGGCGCAATTTTAAATACCTATAATCGTTTTTGGGTGATGGCATTCACGCCGATTTTTTTAAATATTATTATGATTGCTACAGCAATTTGGCTCGCACCAGAAATGCATACGCCGATTATTGCATTAGCATGGGGTGTTTTTATTGCAGGAATCGTGCAATTTTTATTTCAATTTCCTTTTTTGAAAAATTTACATTTGTTGCCCATTCCAAAAATTAATTTTAAAGATAAAGGTGTGAGAAAAGTTTTAAAATTAATGGTGCCAGCATTATTTGGTGTGTCTGTTTCGCAAATTAATTTATTAGTGGATACGGTGTTTGCATCGTTATTAGTTGTAGGAAGTATGTCGTGGCTTTATTATTCTGATCGATTAATGGAATTTCCACTCGGTGTTTTTGGTGTTGCAATTTCAACAGTTATTTTACCGAATTTATCTCGTCATCATGCTTCGCAATCGCATCATGATTTTTCGCATACACTCGATTGGGGAATTCGTTGTGTGTTATTAGTCGGTGTTCCTGCAGCTGTTGTGTTAGCTGTCATGTCAGGTCCTTTGCTCAGCACATTATTTCAATACGGACGATTTGATGGACATGCAGTGATGATGGCACGTTTAAGTTTAACGGCGTTTTCATTAGGGCTCGCGCCTTTCATGTTAATAAAAATTTTAGCGTCAGGGTTTTATGCGAAACAAGATATGAAAACACCGGTAAAAATAGGTGTTTTTGCAATGGTTTCGAATATGATTTTTAATGTCATTTTAATTTGGCCGCTTGCGCACGCAGGCATTGCATTAGCCACATCGTTATCTGCATTATTAAATATGGGATTTTTATATTTTTATTTACGCAAAAAAAATATGTATGTTCCGCGTGAAGGATGGAATTATTTTTTATTACGAATTTTTATTGTGAATGTTTTATTAGCGGCGTGGTTATGGTTTGGTGCAGGTGATTTATCTGTTTGGATTCATCAAACAGCCATGTGGCGAGCATTGCATTTAGCAGGATTACTTTCTTCTGCAGTTATTATTTATTTCGCAGCATTGTGGATGGTTGGATTAAAATTACGAGATGTTTTAATTCCCGTTTCTATTGCGGTGAAGGAGGGGGAGGGATAACACCTTCTCTTTTTCCTTCTTTTATACCGTTATAGAAAGTTTTATAAAGTGAAAGTAATTTTCTGTTGTTCTCATTAATTTCTTGTTGAAGGATATCTACTTTAGTTTTGAAATTACGAATCGCAGTATCGGGATCTTCTTTAGATTTGAGTGGTTGAGCTTGAACAGAGGTAGATTTGCTTTCACTCGTTGCACGTTGTTCATAAGGTTTTACTAAGCTTTCTGCAATGAGTGGATCAATGGCACGACTTAATTCTTCTCTGCGTTTTTCTAATTCAGCTATTTTTTGTTGGCAAAGCGCTATATCATTTTTATCTTTTTCTCGTACATCTGTTTGATCATTTTTTTCAAGACATTTGTGAGCGCGTGAATAAAGATCTCTTGCATCTTTTAATTTTTTTAGATCTGAACCTAACATATTAAAACTTTTTGCAATCGGCTCGCCAACAATGTTAAACAACGCTTGGACTTTTCCAGAAATCGGTGCGGTAAAATGAGATTGAGCAAATCCACGCATCATGTTGGCCTCGGTGAGTGCTTTACCTTTTAGCAAACTAGCAACAAGTTTTATAACTACAACAGGGATGACTGGAAATGCCATCGGTTTTCTCCTCTATTTATCTATCATTATACAACATTTTTGATGTTCCTTTTTATTTATCTAGGATAAAATCAAACCCTTTTTAAATAGGTACTTAGCTGTGCACATAGAACTTATCAGAGGTGAATACAATTTGAAACCCCATCATCAAGGATGTGTGGTCACAATTGGAAACTTTGATGGTGTACACAAAGGCCACCAAGCGTTATTAAAGAAATTAAAAGACGCAGCGCGTGCATTAAATGTTCCAACAACCGTGATTTTATTTGAACCACAACCAATGGAATTTTTTCAGCCGAAAAAACCTATCGCACGATTAATGCGTTTACGTGAAAAATTATTTGCATTATCGCAATGTGGAATTGATCGTGTGTTAGTGTTGCGTTTTAATGAAACGCAAGCCAATATTTCCGCAGATAATTTTGTAAAAAATATTTTGCATGACAAATTAAAAATAAAAAAAATAATTGTAGGAGATGATTTTCATTTTGGATTTCAACGAAAAGGGAATTTTGAATTTTTAAAAACAGCAGGAAAAGATTTTGGATTTGAAGTAGAAGCCATGCCTACTTTTTTAATTCATGAAGAAAGAGTCAGCAGCACGCGTGTACGTGCAGCACTTGCTGAATTTAATTATGAAAAAGTCGTTACATTATTAGGTCATCCGTATTCCATGATGGGACGTGTGGTGCACGGCAATAAACAAGGTAGAATACTTGGCTTTCCAACAGCGAATATTTATTTGCATCGTGCCATGACAGCTGTGTTGGGTGTATTTTGCGTAAAAATGCGTATCGGTGAGGGTGAGTGGTTGCCAGGTGTTGCAAATTTAGGAATTCGTCCGACGATTGGTGGCACACGCATTTTATTGGAAGTGTATTTATTTAATTTCAATCAAATGATTTATGGAAAACAAGTGCAAGTCGAATTTTTAAAAAAACTTCGCGAAGAAGAACGGTATGATTCACTGGAATTATTAAGACAACAAATTATGAAAGATGCTGAAGAGGCACGGGAGTTTCACAAATTATGACTGATTACAAACACACACTCAATTTACCTAAAACAGAATTTCCAATGAAAGCGAATCTCGCACAACGCGAACCCCTTATTTTAAATAAATGGAATGAAATTAATTTATATCAAAAACTGCGTGAGCTAGGAAAAAAACGCAAAAAATTTATTTTTCATGATGGTCCTCCGTATGCGAATGGCCATATTCATATGGGAACCGCTGTGAATAAAGTTTTAAAAGATATGGTGGTGAAATCAAAAAATCTTAGCGGATTTGATGCACCCTTTGTTCCGGGATGGGATTGTCACGGTCTTCCAATTGAACTCAATGTTGAAAAAAAAGTAGGAAAACCCGGCCAAAAATTAACTGCAGCTGAATTTAGAAAAGCGTGTCGTGATTTTGCAGCTAACTTTATTAATATTCAGCGTGAAGAATTTATTCGTTTAGGTGTGCAAGCCGATTGGTTTAATCCCTATTTAACGATGGATTTTAAATATGAAGCGAATATTGTTCGAAGTCTCGCGCAAATTTTTAAAAAGGGTCATGTTGAAAAAGGATTTAAACCGGTTCACTGGTGTTTAGATTGTGCATCCGCTCTTGCTGAAGCAGAAGTGGAATATAAAGATAAAACATCTTCAGCCATTGATGTGAAATTTTTTGTGATGGATGAAAAAGAATTTTTAAAAAAATTTGGAAATGTTTCAACGAATAAAAAGATTTCTATTCCGATTTGGACAACCACACCGTGGACATTACCTGCAAACCAAGCGGTGGCTTTAAATCCTCATGTCGATTACGCATTAGTTGAAACATCAGACGATTGTTTACTCATTGCAGAACCATTATTAGAGACGGTGATGCAACGATTAAAAATTGAAAATTATCGTGTGCTGGCAAAAACAGCGGGAGAAAATTTAGATAAAATAAAATTACAACATCCATTTTATTCAAGACAAGTGCCTATTGTTTTAGGATTACATGTGACGATGGAATCAGGAACCGGTGCTGTTCACACTGCACCTGCGCACGGGCTAGATGATTATGAAATTGCGAAATATTATAATTTGCCGCTTGATAATCCTGTCGGTGATGATGGTTGTTATATTTCAACAACAGAAATTTTTGCGGGAAAACATGTTAATAAAGTGAATGATGAAATTATTGAAACATTACGCGCGCATCACACATTATTATATTTAGATAAAATCACACACAGCTATCCGCATTGTTGGCGTCATAAGACTGCTTTGATTTTTCGTGCAACACCACAATGGTTTGTGAGTTTCGATAAAAATGGATTGCGTGAAAAAACATTAGATGCGATTAAATCAGTGAATTGGGTGCCGGGATGGGGTGAAGCGCGTATTACAGCCATGGTGCAAAATCGTCCTGATTGGTGTATCTCACGTCAACGCGCGTGGGGTGTTCCGATAGCTGTATTTTTTCATAAAGAAACCGGCGAATTACATCCTGAGACTATTTCTTTAATGGAAAAAGCCGCAGAAAAAATTTCTGAAAAAGGAATTGATGCATGGTTTGATTTAGATCCAAAAGAATTTTTAGGCGAGGATGCAAAAAATTATATTAAATGCACCGATACATTGGATGTGTGGTTTGATTCAGGTGTTTCGCATTATTGTGTTTTACGTGCGCGATCTGAATTAAATTTTCCTGCAGATTTATATTTAGAAGGATCGGACCAACATCGCGGTTGGTTTCAATCATCATTATTAACGTCTGTTGCAATGAATGAAGTGGCACCGTATAAAAATGTAGTGACACATGGTTATGTGATTGACATTGAAGGACGCAAAATGTCGAAATCATTAGGTAATGTCATTGCACCTGAAAAAATTATTCAATCACTCGGTGCTGATGTGTTACGTCTTTGGGTTTCTTCGATTGATTATCGTGGTGATATTAATGTGTCAGAAGAAATTTTAACGCGTAATTCTGAAACGTATCGACGTTTGCGAAACACAGCACGATTTTTATTAGCAAATATTGATGGATTTCATCCTGCGGAACATCAAATTAAATTTGATGACATGTTATCGCTTGATCGTTGGATCGTTGATCGCGCACGCGTGCTGCAAGAAGAAATTATTAAAGCGTATGAAAGTTATCAATTCCATTTAATTTATCAAAAACTTCATCAATTTTGTTCGATTGAACTCGGTGGGTTTTATTTAGATATTATTAAAGATAGACAATACACAACAAAAGAAAATAGTGTGGCGCGTCGTTCTGCACAAACCGCGATGTATCATATTATTCATGCATTGGTGCGTTGGTTTGCGCCGATTTTAAGTTTTACTGCAGAAGAAATTTGGCAATTTATTCCAGATACACAAAATGAATCTGTTTTTTTAAATACGTGGTATGAAGGACTTTCTGCGCTTTCTGAAAATGAAAAACTCAATTCAAAAAGTTGGGAAAAAATTAGAATGGTGCGTGAAGTCGTCAATAAAGAATTAGAAAAATTACGTAATGCAGGTTCTATTGGTGCGCCACTGGAAGCAGAAGTGGATTTATATTGTGATGCAGCTATGAAAAATGAATTAGATAAATTAGAAGATGAATTGCATTTTGTTTTTATTACATCAAAAGCACGCGTGCACTTAGCAAAATCAAATTCGCCGGAATGGATTGCAACAGAAATTCCAGGATTATGGTTACAAGTTTCTCCCACGCAAAATAAAAAATGTGAGCGGTGTTGGCATCGTGTGGAAGAGGTTGGAAAAAATGAAAAGCATCCGACGTTGTGTGGGCGATGTGTGATAAATATAGATGGAAAAGGGGAAGTAAGGAAATTCGCATGAAAAAAATTTTTAATACAGGATTAAGTTGGTTGTGGGTAGCTGTTTTTATTTTTGCAATCGATCGCATTACAAAAATTTGCATGCAACATTTTTTAACGGCGTATGCGCCGTATCCTATGACAAAATTTCTTAATTTCACACTCGCCTATAATCGTGGTGCAGCATTTAGTTTTTTAGATACTGCGTGGTCAGGTTGGTTGTTTGGTTTAATTGCTGTGATCGTGAGTGTTGTTATTTTTGTTATTTTGTTTCGCACAGCTGCAAAACAATATTGGAATAATGTCGCGCTCAATTTCGTATTAGGCGGTGCGCTAGGAAATTTATGGGACCGTATCCAATATGGTTACGTCATCGATTTTTTAGATTTTTATATTCCAAAATGGCATTGGCCCGATTTTAATTTTGCAGATGCTGCTATTTGTACCGGCGCGTTTATGTTAGTTTTAGAAGCGTTTAAAAAACAGAAAAAATAAATTCTTTCATGTGTTGAATGAAAAAATCAAAATCAGGATTGTACATTAAAATCGGATGTGTTTTGTTTTCAGGATAGTCACCTTTTTTTCCATAATGAATATTATCGGGCGCGATTGGTAAATTCACATGAGAAAAATCTTTCACATTTAATTCAGGATAAATTGTCGATCGAATCGTTATTTTTTTATTTTTTTCAGAAAAAGAAGGGCGTGCGTAAATTAAACATTGATCTTTTTCTTTCGTGTGCGTTTTAAAATAATCGAGCGTTTTTTTGCTGCGAATTGTATGGTCTGCGTTAGGAATTGCAATCCATTGCGGACAATGCAATGGACGTGTTTCTGCAATTTCTAATGTTTTTTTTGCGAGGGTATACACTTCATAAACAGAATTAAAACAAATCGATTGATATTTTGTGTAATCCATTTCTTTTGTGCAGTTTAACCATGCGGCTCTCGGCCAAAATGGACTGATCATTTGATACCAATTCGACGCAAAATCAATATGAGAATTAATTTTTAATGCAGGTGCAATTAAACAAATGCCTGAAATCATTTCATCGTGTAGTGCGTGATGAAGTGCTAATGTTCCACCGGTTGAAAATCCAATTAAAATTATTTTTTCAACTTCTTTTTTTAATTGCGCAATGTTTTCTTTGACGGTGCGAATCCAATCTTCTTTTTTTATATTGAGTAATGCGCCAGGAACAGTGCCGTGTCCGGGTAATAAAATACTTCTGACGAGTAATTCTGATTGCAAAGAAAGCGCAATATCTTTGAGCATGAACGGACAATCCAGCAAACCATGAATGAGTAACACACCCTGTTTTGTTGCAGCAGCAGGGCGCAATTCAAATGGTGTATTGGCATCAACAATTTTTTCGCGTGAAGAAGAAATTAAATCTTTGCGGTGATGTTCTATCAGTGTGCGACATTGTTTTTTATATTCTTCAAATGAAGCGTAAGTTGTTGGATAAGAAATATGAGGATCTTGAAAAAAATCTAATTGTTTGCGAAACATGCTTCATCCATCTATAATTTACGCCATGAAAATTTTTATGAGTGTTCTACTATTTTTTTATTTTGCAGTGCTGGCCTTTGCAGAGAGTGGTCCTGGCATTGGCGGTGTTGCGCAAAATATTTTAGAACCGGTTGTTATTATATCTAATTTTGTTTCAAGCACAGCTATTATTATTGGTGTGTCCTGTATTTTTGGTGCATTCATAAGATATTTGCAACATCGCACCAATCCATTAGCGCATCCGATTAGTATTGTTGTTGTTTTGTTAATTATGGGCATTGTGTTAATATGCCTTCCTCTTGCGTATAGATTAAGTGGCACTGGTGTTCCTTTTGGTTTTCACTTCCATCAATGAGTCATTATGAAATTATTAAATAAAATTTTATTCAGTTTATTAATTCCGTTTTTTTTATCAAGCTGCGGTGAGCAAAAAACTTATTTTTATCTTATGACACATCCACAAGAATTACAGAAAACCATTAAACATTGCGAAGAAAGTGGTTCATTTGATAATCCCTGTGAAATTGCGCGCAAAGCTGCAAATGATTTTTCTGAAAAATCACGCGTGCATGATGAAGATCCAGAAAAATTTGGACAACAAATTTTGATGTTACAGCAAGAATTAGCGCAGAAAAATTTGAGCAATGAAAAAGTGTTAGAGTTATCTCAGCAGCTTGATATCATGTTAGCCGTTGTTGCTGTGAGGACGTTTTGAAATTTAAATTACCGATGATACGGATGATTTTGTAACAAACTCACTGCTCGATAAATTTGTTCTGCAACAATAATTCTGACTAACGGATGCGGTAGTGTCAGCGCAGACAACGACCATTTTATTTCTGCTTTTTGTAAACACACAGAAGATAATCCATCGGGCCCGCCAACGATTAAATCAATATTGCGTCCCTCTTGCATCCATAAGTTTAATTGCTGTGATAATTTTTCTGTTGACCACGATTGTCCTTTGACTTCCAACGCAACTAAACGATTTGAAGAAGAGACTTCACGCAAAATTTTTTCTCCTTCGCGTAAAACGAGCTGCGAAATATCACTATTTTTTGTGCGTTTTTCTGCGGGAATTTCAATTAATTCTAACGAACAATATTGTGGTAAACGTTTTGTATAATCATTCCATGCCGCTGTGACCCACTCAGGCATTTTATGACCGATGGCGATGAGACGAATGCGCATGAACTTCTCTGGCTTTTTCGATAGGAGACCACAAATCTTCAAGATTATAAAAAGTACGTGTTGTAGCTTGCATTACATGCACGACCACATCACCTAAATCTACAATAATCCATTCTGATTCTTTTTCACCTTCTACATGAATAAAACGAAGACCTTTTTGTTTTGCAGTGATGGCAACATTTTCTGCAATGGATTTTACATGACGGTTAGAGCGTCCTGTTGCAATAATCATAAAATCAGTAATGGTTGTGAGTTCGCGAACATCCATCACGGTAATATCAAGCGCTTTTAAGTCTTCGAGTGCTTTTATTGCGAGTTCTTTTACATTTTCTGGAAGCATTATTTTTCTCAATTTATTTCAAAGGGCTGCGATTATAACTGACTCAAGTGATAGATGCCATGTTTGAGAATGTATTGATACGTGCGTTCAGGCAGTAAATAGCGTGGATCGCGTCCCATCATAATTTGTTTTCGTATATCACTTGCTGAAATTTCGAGTGCTGTCACCGGATGCAATAAAATTTTTCCAGAGAAAGAGTCATGTATGAGTGAAGGATTTTGTATCAAACGGTGTTTTAATAAATCCGCAATAATTCCTGTGCGAGGTAATTCATAGTGAGGGCGATGCGCAATAATTAAATGCGTGTGATTTAAAATTTCTTCCCAGCGATGCCAACTTGCAAATCCTAATAACGCATCAATTCCCATGATTAAACCAAAAGGAATTTTTGGAAATTCTGCGCGTAATGAAATGAGTGTTTCAATCGTGTAAGAAGGGCCTTTACGAATAATTTCTCTGTCATCCACTTTGAGTGCGGGTTCAGAAATAATGGCTTCTTTGAGCATGGCTAATCGTTGCTCGGGAGACGCGACAGGTAATTTACGATGCACAGGCTGAAAACAGGGAATCATGCGGACTTCTAATAAATCGAGTGTTTGGTAAAGTTCTAATGCAGTACGCAAGTGCCCAAAATGAATGGGATCAAATGTTCCGCCAAATAAACCTAAAATTTTTTGTGACATAAATAACCTTCATATATTCTTTTATTATACTATCGCGCGAGAATCGATTACACTGTTGATTGGTTTTTTTTAGAGAATTTTATGAGCGCCTTTCTTGGTTATCTTTTTCATTTAGATGAACATTTACTTGCACTGATTACATTGCATAGCGCATGGGTGTATGTGTTGTTGTTTTGCATGATGTTTATTGAAATGGGAATTGTTTTCGCAGCTTTTTTACCGGGAGATTCTTTATTATTTGCATCCGGTGCATTAGCTGCAAGTTCAGGCAGTGATTTAAATATTCATTTGTTATTTATTTTGTTAGTGACTGCTTCTGTTGCAGGCAGCAGCATGAATTATTTTATTGGAAAATGGTTGGGCCCAAAAATATTTCATTCAGAAAAATCTTGGATTTTGAATCCAAAACATTTACAACGTGCGCACAGCTATTACGAACGTTATGGTGGAAAAACAATTATTCTTGCGCGTTTTATTCCTGTGATTCGTGTGATTGCACCGTTTATTGCGGGAATTGGTTATATGACGTACAGACAATTTCTTATTTTTAATTTCATTGGCGCAACATTGTGGTTGGCGATTATTTTGTACGGAAGTTTTTTGTTTGGAAATATTCCGTTGGTGAAACAGCATTTTTCATTGGTTTTGGTTGCAGTTATTTTATTATCTCTTACGCCTATTATTATTGAGCGATCACGCTATTTCCTTTACGATAGAGTAACGAAATGATAGGAGCATCGCGCGTTGACAAACGGATTTTTTACATTCAATGCACAAAAGCAGCAGCTTATTTGTCAGGGTATTTGGGACGTTTCTCATCTTTCTGCTATTAAAAAAGAATTTCGAACACTTACTTTACCCACGCAAGGTGAATTTCAAATTGATGGTTCATCGATTTCTCATATGGATATTTCAGGTGCATGGTGGTTACAAAAACAACTCAATCGTTTTGCAGCACAAGGATTAATGGTGCAGCTCAATGCATTTTCTGAATCTTGTCATGAATTGTTAATACTGGTTGAAAAAGAAACGCCTACAAAAAAAGAAATTCCTAAAATAAGAATTCCAGGTTGGTTAGAAAGTGTGGGGCGTTTTACCATCAAACAATTAGATGAGTTTTGTGAATTCCTCGCATTTGTGGGTCATTTAACGATGGAATTTTTGCGTGTGATGCGTTATCCACAACGTATTCGTTTAAATAGTATTGCAGACACAATTGATCTTACGGGTTTTCAAGCATTGCCGATTATTGCGTTACTCTCTTTCATGATTGGAATTGTGATTTCGTATCAGATGGGAAATCAATTACAAAAATATGGCGCGAATGTTTTTATTGTGGATTTATTAGGGCTTTCTATGTTGCGAGAATTTGGTCCGTTGCTTGCAGCAATTATGGTGGCGGGAA
Organism: Gammaproteobacteria bacterium; assembly: GCA_013287845.1. Lineage (GTDB taxonomy): Bacteria > Pseudomonadota > Gammaproteobacteria > DSM-16500 > DSM-16500 > JABDDA01. Next base: position 4,284 of record JABDDA010000002.1, on the reverse strand, counting down.
GAACAGGTTCTTCTTTCACTGCGCAATTAGGCATTATGAAAATTAATCAAGAAATCGATGCATTAAATACAATGGGCGTGACTCCTGCAGAATTACTTTTAATTCCGCGATTGATAGGTCTTTTTATTACACTTCCTTTGTTAACAATATGGGCCGATGTGTTTGGTATTTTAGGTGGAATGGTCATGGCGAATAATATGCTAAATATAAATTGGCATGATTTTCTCATGCGTTTTCAACATGAAATTCCTCTGCGCACATTATTATTGGGGCTTGGAAAAGCACCTGTATTTGCATTATTAATCGGAAGCATTGGCTGTTTTCAAGGAATGTCTGTGCAAGGCAGTGCTGAAAATTTAGGTTTACGTACTACGCGTAGTGTTGTGCTCGCTATTTTTTTTATTATTATTACGGATGCTATTTTCTCCGTGCTTTATAGTAAATTTAAATTATGAATACACAAATAAATATTATTGAAGTAAATAAGTTAAGAACAGAACTTGGAAATCAACTTATTCACGATGGAATTAATTTTTCTGTTGAGCGAGGAGAAGTTTTTGGTATTGCTGGTGGAAGTGGTTCCGGTAAAACCACTTTATTGCGCGCAATGTTAATGTTATTGCGTCCAACATCAGGTTCTATTCAAATTTTTAATCGTGAAATCACAGATGCGCATCCACATGAATTACTCGCAGTACAACGTCGTTGGGGTGTGCTGTTTCAGCAAAATGCATTATTCAGTTCACTCACTGTGTTAGAAAACGTTATGTTTCCGCTCAAGGAATTTACACGGTTAGATGATGCGACGATTCGAGAGCTCGCGTTATTAACGATTGCATTAGTAGGGCTCCCAATGGAAGCCGTGATTAAATATCCGTCACAATTAAGTGGTGGAATGCAAAAACGAGCTGCATTAGCACGAGCCATTGTACTGGCGCCCGAAATACTTTTTTTAGATGAACCGACTGCGGGATTAGATCCACACAGTGCAGCAGAATTGGGGCAATTGATTTTAAAGTTACGCTCAACCATGGGATTAACGATCGTATTAGTCACGCATGATTTAGATATGTTATGGCATGTGACAGATCGCGTTGCATTTTTAGGTGAAAGCAAGATATTGTGTATAGATCCCATTAAAAAATTAGTGGAAAATCCACATCCACTGATACAAGAATTTTTTGACGGAGTATGGAAACAATAATGGAAACCAATGTGAGATATACCATTGTAGGCGCTTTTGTGATTGTGCTCTGCGCAGCCATTATTCTAGGGATTATTTGGCTTTCTTCTGGTTTTGCGCTTTATAAATTCGATTATTATCGCGTGTATATGCAAGAAGCAGTGACGGGACTGAGTGTCGATTCACTTGTTGAATATAATGGTGTCGAAGTGGGAACAGTCACTAGCATTCATATCGATCATAAAAATCCAAATTTAGTCGCTTTATTATTACGCATTAAAAAAAGTGCGCCTATCACACGTGGCACGCGCGCAAAACTTTATGTGAGAGCATTAAGTGGTGTGGCAACGATTAATTTAGAAGATAAAGGTGACGATATGCGCCCATTAGAAGCGGAATCGGACCAACCTTATCCTGTGATTGCAACGTCTCCTTCTTTTTTCTTGCGACTGGATGCAGTGATTACACAAATGAGTACGAGTTTTCGTGAGATCAGTGCTTCCATTCATAGTTTATTAGATGAAGAAAATCTTAAAAATATTAAACAAACACTCGATAATTTGCGCATATTATCAGGTGGATTAGTGACGGATGCGGGATATCTTCATACCATCATACAAAGTGCATCTAAATCTGCTGTGATTTTACAAACACAAACATTACCGGGTGCCAATCAAGCAATTCTGAATTTTAATAAGATGACGAATGATTTATCATCCGTTTCAACTGAAATTAAACAAAATCCTGCGATACTTATTCGCGGAAGAGAACCAAAACCACTTGGACCAGGGGAAAAATAAATGGTTAAAAAAAATGGATGGTTAGTGTTAATTCTTTTTTTATTGACAGGCTGTACTATTTTTTCACCGGTGAAAACAGAAAAAATAGATACATATACATTAACAGCAACACCCGCGCCGATCAGTAAAAAACCTCCACGTGAAATCACTATCATGGTGGCACAACCTGAAAGTAATCCAATTTACAATACAACTGAAATGGCTTATTCCACAAAACCTTTTGAAGTCGCTTATTTTGCAAAAAGTAACTGGGTGCAACCTCCTGTCATGATGTTGCAACCTCTTATTATAAAAACACTGCAAAATACGCATTATTTTGATGCTGTGTTAAGCGGACTTTCTTCTGCAAGTTATAATTATATTTTAAATACGCAATTATTAAAGTTGCAGCAAGAGTTTACTGCGCACTCCAGTTGGATTGCATTAAATGTGCGCGCGCAAATTATTGATGTGTCAGAAAATAAAATTGTTGCAACGAAAAACTTTTCTGTCACAGAAAGAGTTTCTGTTCATACACCCTATGGGGGTGTGATGGCAGCAAATAGGGCTGTTTCAAAGATGTTAAATCAGTTAGCAAACTTTTGTTTAGAACTCGAGTAATTTTTTAAAAGGAAATTTATTATGAAATTGATCAGCAAATTATTAGCGCTTATTTTATTTTTTGGTTTTGTCGCAGCAAACGCAGCAGAAAAATATACATTAGATCCTCATCATTCGTCTGTGATGTGGACGATTAATCATTTAGGATTTTCAAATCCTTCTGGAAAATGGTTTGCAGAAGGGACATTGGTATTAGATGAAAAAAATCCAGCAGACAGCAAAGTTAATGTCACTATTAGTGTCGGTGATATAGTGACAGGTATTACAGAGTTAGATAAACATCTTAAGAGTGAATCTTTTTTTGATGTGAAAAAATTTCCTGTTGCAACGTTTGTGAGTGATAAAATTATTATGACCGGTAAACACACTGCAAAAGTAAAAGGCATGTTAACTATGCACGGTGTTTCAAAACCAATTACATTGAATATGAAATTAAATAAAGCGGGAATGAATCCGATTTCAAATAAAAAGTCGGTTGGGTTCAGTGGAACAGCGGAATTAAAACGTTCGGAATTTGGAATCACAACATTGCTGCCGATGTTAGGAGATGATGTAAAACTTGATATTCAAGCGGAAGGATATCTTTCCTAATGTCATTCAAAAATACGGAAACAAAATTCGGTTCGATTGCCATTTCACTTCACTGGCTCATGGCAATCATTATTATCGGAATGTTAGCACTCGGTTTATACATGACAGGTCTTCCCAAAAGCGCACTGAAATTAAAATTGTATGGCTGGCATAAAGAATTCGGTATGTTAATACTGATGTTAGCTGCAGCAAGAATCAGTTGGCGTTTAAGTAATATCAATCCTTCACTTGCATCGCTTCCATCGTGGGAGCGATTAGGCGCATTAGCAGTGCATTGGATGCTTTATCTTTTAATGTTTGCGATGCCCATTACGGGATGGTTAATTACTTCTGCAGCAGGATTTCCTGTTTCTTTTTTCGGATTATTTTTAATTCCAACGATTGTTCCCGCAGATGAAAATTGGTTAAAAATTTTTGAAACAATGCATGAATGGATTGCGTATGGATTAATTGCGTTAATCATAGGGCATACGTTAGCTGCATTAAAACATCACTTCATCGATAAAGATGATATTTTCAGGAGAATGCTGTAATGAAAATTTTTAAATTTTTATTTTTAATATTATTTGCAGCGGTTGTTCATGCGGCACCTGTGATGTGAAAGTGGAATTCATTGTTGTTGGCGAAAAAAACGAATGATTATTTAGGTGCAGGACGTCTTTCTTCTTTTGTCTTCACATCAACATTTGTTCTTGTGGTTGCAGTGCTGGCAGTTGTCGCAGTCGTAGTAGTTGCAAATACACCGATAGAACTTGGCGTAGATTGTAGACGTCGAATGTTTTTTTTCACGATACTTTGCGCAAATCGTAAATCACTTGTTAGTTTTTCTAGTTCTTCTTTGTCACGTGGCGGTGCATACAAATCATATGCTTTTTCAAATGTTTCGCGATATAACGCATTATCAAAAATATTTTTCACCACTTTTTCTGTTAATAAATTAACAGGAATTTTTTTAATAAAATTCATGATGGCGGGTAAGTTAAATCCAACATAACGATGTCTTTCATGATGAACTAAAAGTTTTTTTTCAACCAATAATTGATATTGTTTAAATTCAGTTGGATTGAGAATTTTTTCTAAAGGAGGAGGATCTTGATTTATTTCTCGACT
>JABDDA010000001.1 GCA_013287845.1 Gammaproteobacteria bacterium | reverse complement strand
GGAGACCACACGGCGACAGGACCCCGAGGCCGTGATCTTGCAAAGCAAAATCAAAACCAAAGGGAGTATTTCAAATGGTTTATCAGCACATAAAAATCCCCACTTCAGGAAAAAAAATCACAGTGAATTCTAATTTTTCGCTGAATGTACCTGATGAACCGATTATTCCTTATATCGAAGGCGATGGAATTGGTGTGGATATTACGCCTGTCATGAAAAAAGTCGTCGATGCTGCTGTGGAAAAATCCTATGGTGAAAAGCGCCGCATTCAGTGGATGGAAATTTACGCCGGAGAAAAAGCCACAAAAATTTATGATAAAGACACATGGCTTCCGGATGAAACATTAAAAGCCGTCAAAGAATTTGTGGTTTCAATTAAAGGGCCCTTAACAACTCCTGTGGGCGGTGGAATACGTTCATTGAATGTGGCATTACGTCAGCAATTAGATTTGTATTTGTGTTTGCGTCCTGTGCGTTATTTTGAAGGCGCGCCGAGTCCAGTCAAAGAACCGTGGAATGTCGATATGGTGATTTTCCGCGAGAATTCCGAAGATATTTATGCGGGAATTGAATGGGCAGCTGACAGTGCAGAAGCAAAAAAAGTCATTCGATTTTTGCAAGAAGAAATGGGTGTGAAAAAAATTCGATTTCCTGAACATTGTGCTATTGGAATTAAACCCGTTTCAAAAGAAGGCAGTTCACGTTTAGTCAAAAGTGCAATTCAATATGCCATCGATCATGATCGCGATTCTGTCACGTTAGTTCATAAAGGAAATATTATGAAATTTACGGAAGGAGGATTTCGTGATTGGGGATATGAAGTGGCACGCACACAATTTGGCGCTACTTTATTTGAAGAAGGCCCGTGGCATGTTTTAAAAAATCCTAAAACAGGAAAAGAAATTATCATAAAGGAAATGATTGCAGATGCGTTTTTACAGCAAATTTTATTACGCCCCCAAGATTACAGTGTGATTGCAACATTAAATTTAAATGGGGATTATATTTCAGATGCGTTAGCAGCAGAGGTGGGCGGCATTGGCATTGCGCCTGGCGCAAATATCGGTGATGCCGTTGCCATGTTTGAGGCAACTCATGGTACAGCACCCCGCTATGCAGGCCAGGATAAGGTCAATCCAGGGTCTTTAATTTTGTCTGCTGAGATGATGTTGCGCCATTTAGGTTGGTCAGAAGCTGCGGATAGGGTGATTAAAGGGGTTTCTGGCGCTATCCTTGCAAAAACAGTGACTTATGACTTTGCACGCCTAATGGAAGGGGCAAAGCTTGTACAATGTTCTAGCTTTGGTGAGGAAGTAATCAAATGGATGGATTAACTGCTTTTCTTCTTTAGTACCCTCCAAGACCAGGGATTTCCCTAATAATCGCTTATTTTACTGTTCCCTATTTAAACTGATTAGGATATCTGATAAAATCTTGCGCAGTTTTCATGTCTATTGGTTAATAAAGTATAGCTCCTCTTTGGTTTTTTATGCGGTAGGCACAGAATTTTTTTATAATGAAAGAAATATTCAAAATAGTAGTCTATAAGTAAGGTATGAGAACATGAATACAGTAGAGACGGACAAACAGATACAAGAAGCATCTCATAAAGTGAAAGAACCTTCTTTGTATCAGGTAGTCATGCATAAAGATGATTACACACCTATGGATTTTGTAGTTGCAGCATTGGAAACATTTTTTCACATGGATAAGAACAAGGCAGTTCAAATCACATTACAGATACGGACATTAGGAAAAGCAGTTTGTGGAATTTATACCAAGGACATTGCTGTTACAAAAATTGATGAAGTCGTAGATCATGCACGGAGGCACGAGCACCCTCTGCTTTGCAGTATAGAGGGGACATAAAACTAAAAAGAAGTTGAAGGAGGCGTGCCATGCTAGACAAAGAGCTTGAGTACACTCTGAACTTGGCCTTCAAAGAAGCGCGTGCAAAAAGGCATGAGTTTGTAACAGTCGAACACTTGTTATTAGCACTGATGGAAAATTCTTCCACGGTGGAAGTGTTAAGAGCCTGCGGCGCAAATATAAATCGTCTCCGAAATAATTTAATTGAATTCATTGATCGTACAACGCCTGTTATTCCTGCACATATTCACGATAGAGACACACAACCCACACTTGGATTTCAACGCGTATTACAACGCGCTGTTTTTCATGTGCAATCGTCAGGGAAAACAGAAGTCACTGGTGCAAATGTATTAGCTGCAATTTTTAGTGAACAAGAAAGCCAAAGTGTTTATCTCATTCGACAAGAAAATATTACACGTCTAGATGTAATTAATTATATTGCGCACGGCACACCGACCAAACCTCGTTTATCTTCTCGTGAAGGCAGTGATCAACAATTTGGTGGTCACTATGTTGATGAAGGAGAGGGTTTACAAGATGAAGCTGGACTCAGTCCACTTGAACAATACACAACAAATTTAAATGCGCGTGCAAAAGCAGGATTGATTGATCCACTCATCGGTCGATCAGATGAAGTTGAACGCACCATTCAAGTACTCTGTCGTCGTCGAAAAAATAATCCATTATTAGTCGGTGAAGCCGGCGTCGGTAAAACAGCCATCGCTGAAGGGCTCGCTTCTTTTATTATTGAGAAAAAAGTGCCTGAGGTATTAGCTGAAAGTGTGATTTATTCGTTAGATTTAGGAAGTTTATTAGCAGGCACAAAATATCGTGGTGATTTTGAAAAAAGATTAAAAAGTGTATTGCATCAATTACGCGATCAAAAAGGTGCAATTCTTTTTATTGATGAAATTCACACTATTATTGGTGCAGGTGCAGCATCGGGTGGTTTGATGGATGTTTCAAATTTAATTAAACCCTTATTAGCATCCGGTGATTTAACTTGTATTGGTTCGACTACTTATAAAGAATATCGCGGAATTTTTGAAAAAGATCACGCACTCGCAAGACGTTTTCAAAAAATTGATGTGAAAGAACCAAGCGTAGAACAAACCATTGAAATTCTAAAAGGATTACGCAATCGATTTGAAACACATCACAGATTGAAATATACCGATGAAGCACTCGAGGCTGCAGCACGACTTTCTGCGCGTTATATTTCAGATAGACGTTTACCCGATAAAGCGATTGATATTGTTGATGAAGTCGGTGCGTATCAATATTTAGTTCCAGAAGAAAATCGCAAAAAATTAATTGAAACCAGTGATATTGAAAAAGTCGTTGCAAAAATTGCGCGTGTCCCTGAACGAAATGTTTCTGTTTCAGATCGCGAAGCATTGAAAAATTTACCACGCGATTTGAAATTATTAATTTTCGGACAAGATGATGCAATTGATATGTTAAGCGCAGCAGTGAAATTAGCGCGTTCAGGATTGCGTGATCCCAATAAACCGATTGGTTCATTTTTATTTACAGGTCCAACTGGTGTTGGAAAAACAGAAGTGTCACGACAATTAGCAAAATCATTGGGAATAGAATTAATTCGATTTGATATGTCGGAATATATGGAACGTCATACTGTTTCAAGATTAATTGGTGCACCTCCGGGATATGTTGGTTATGACGAAGGTGGATTATTAACAGAAGCAGTGAATAAACATCCGCATTCTGTTGTGTTACTCGATGAAATTGAAAAAGCACATCCTGATGTTTATAACTTATTATTACAAATTATGGATCATGGAACATTAACCGATACCAACGGACGCAAAACAGATTTTCGTCATACCGTTTTAATTATGACATCGAATGCGGGCGCAGATTTAATGGATAAAACTGCAATTGGATTTACACAACAAGACAATGCAAGTGATGCAATGACTGCAGTGAATCGTGTATTTTCTCCTGAATTTCGTAATCGTTTAGATACTATTATTCAATTTAAATCACTCGATCAAAATACTATTTTAAGTGTGGTTGCAAAATTCTTAACAGAATTAGAAGTGCAATTGGAATCGAAACATGTCGTGATGGAAACTGATGAAGAAGCGCGTTTGTGGTTAGCGAAAAATGGATACGATAAAAAAATGGGTGCACGTCCGATGTCACGTTTAATTCAAGAACAATTAAAACGTCCATTGGCAGAAGAATTATTATTTGGAAAACTGAATAAAGGTGGTCATGTGAGTGTGACAGTGGAAGATGGGAAATTAAAATTCGCGATCGAAGAGTTGGAAGGGAATAATGTGCATTAAAAAATTGTAGAGTGGTTGCTTTATCAGGTGGTCACAAATTGTGACCACCTTTTTTTATATTAAATTTTAAGGTAGGGCGGAAAAATGAAATTTTATTTTAGTATCGCGTTAGTTTTTTTGATGGCAATATTCTTTATCTCTGCAGAAAGTAAAAATTTAAATCCAATATGCCCATCTCTACAGATGATTGGAATCAATAAAATAAGTCGGGAAAATTCCTACGCACTCTTTCGTCCCAATGTACCTCGTTGTCCTATTCTTGCTAAAGGTCAAGATTGTTACGTAGCTGAAAGTTATAACGGCGCTGATTGGTTGTTTATTATTGAGACCAGTGCAAAAAATAAAAAGGATGCATTAGAAAAATTAAATAATTCGGCTATTTTTTCAGCTAAAACAAAAGGAAATCCCTATGCAAAACAGGGATGCGAAATAACAGTCGGTGATATTAATTTAAGAATGTGGAATTTTCGTTATGATAAAAATAGATCAATCGCAACGGATGCGCTAATGGAAACAACTGTGCGTCCTTTTGATATCAATGATTTTTCAAGAAAAAAAGAATAATGAAAAATTCATTTCAGTAAATTATTTCTGCTATTTTGCGCTTTGTTTAGTTACTCAATTTTAAAAACCGTTCAATCATTGCATTAACTTGCTCAGGCACTTCAAGTGTCGCCCAACATTTCGATCCGATTACTTTACCTATTTCAAAGTGCGGTGCTTGTTCACGCAATTTTTTATAAGAACAGTGATGTTCATCAGTTAGGATGCATAATGTTCGGCATTTTATTTTTTTTAAAATATCAGCTGAATCAGCATCCCATTTAATTAAACCACGAAAAATATTTTGCAAAGATTTTTTATGTGCATTTAAAAAAGCATTTTTAGCGATTTCTTTATTATTGATATCAGTATCTATAAATAAATCATCTGCTAGTTTTGTAATAAATGAGTTGGTCTCTGAATTATCAAGTGCTTCTATAAAAGCATTTATTTCGCCGATGAATGATGCATCCATAAAAATAGGTGGATCAATGAGGATGCTGCAGTCAATCGGTAAAGCATTTTTTGCTGCGATATCAATAACGATATTGGCTCCATTGTTTAAACCGATTAAGCCTATATTTTTAAGCGATAAGTTTTTACAAATCTGAATAACGAAATCAGATAATGTATTCATATCATAATTATTTATAGTGGCGCTGGTGCCATGTCCTGGTAAATCGATTTGAATGACATTCCCGTATTTTTTTAGCATTTCAATTTGATGTGTAAAAAACTGATGATTTCCGCCCGCATTATGAATTAAGACAAAATTTAAATTGCCTTGACCTTGCAATTTTTCGACAAAAATTTCTGTGTTGTTAATATTCATAATACTATTTTTTCATTATTGGTTTATGGAACCGGTGCGTAGTGTCGGGCTATTATTTAATTTATCTATCATTACTGCAAGTCTAGAAGCCGTTTATTTTGCAATAATCAATAAATTTTATATAATAAAAATTTTGAAATAGTTAAGCTGATTCATGGAAAAAGAGTTTATTATGAGCGACCCATGCCGAATTTAATTAAACATCTTACCAGTAAACAAAAGAATGAGCTTTTCGATGCGCTCAATTACATGAAAATAGGAGAGATAAAAAAGTTTTGTAATAAACACGCTATTTCTATTCAAGGTAAAAAGGGTGAAATTTTAAATCGTGTAAAACATTTTTTAACGACAGGAAATATTTTATTGCCGCGCGCGATGCCGGAAATATCTAAAGCAAAGAAAAATAATTCTTATCCGCTGAAATCAAACACATTAATATTACACGGTGCGTATAAAAATGATTTAGCGACTCGAAGTTTTTTTAAAAAATTAGTAGGCGAACATTTTCACTTCACATCATTTGGCCAAGATTGGATTGCAGAGCGTTGGCAACAAGGAAAGCCACCCACTTATGCAGAATTCGCTAACGCATGGCAAAAAGAATATCTGAATCGAAAAAAATCTGAAGCCAATCCAAAACAAGAGTGGGCGTATTTAAATTTTATGCGCCGATTTCAAAAAGAAAATCCGAATGCTTCAAAAAAAGATATTTCAAAAATGTGGGAAAAAACGCGTAAGCAACAAGTTGCTAAAGCAAAATTAGTTCTTGATAAAATATAATAAATCATTTCTGTTGCTTTGCTCCTTTTTCTATTCCTTTCTGCATCTGTTTGAGTGATTTAGTTTTGCCTTTGTAATTTGCACAGCCAAGAATATTTTTAATGGCTTTCTGCAAAGCGTGAGAGGAAATAGATTTATTTTTGTTTAGTTCAATTATTTTCATAATGACTCCGTAAAATTGTAAAAAAGATTGTAAATGTGAATAACGTGAAGAGAATAGAAGGTAGTTGCAATTTTCAACCACCTTTAAATAATTTCATTTAGCACTGGATGAGGAGATTTTCTGAGAAGAGGTGATTTTTATTCAGCCTGTTGCGGATTTTGTTTTTCTTCACCATTCTTTTCCTTATTACGGAAAATAATTCTTCCTTTGGTGAGATCATACGGAGTCATTTGAACCGTCACGCGATCGCCTTTTAAAATTCGAATATAATTTTTACGCATTTTTCCTGAAATATGCGCAATCACGATATGTCCATTTTCAAGTTGTACACGAAACATAGTATTCGGAAGTGCATCAACAACAACGCCTTCCATTTCAATTTGATCTTCTTTTGCCATACTTTTTAAACTCTAAAATTTAAGTGAACAGATAATGCCTGAAAATAAGCGCAGAAGCAATTTTTCAAGAACGTTCTAAATATTTATCTGCATCTAACGCGGCCATACATCCCGATCCTGCAGAGGTGACAGCTTGTCGATATACATGATCAGCTACATCCCCCGCAGCAAAAACACCTTCAATACTCGTAGCTGTTGCATTTCCTTCCGATCCATCACGCACTTTAATATAACCATTTGCGCCCATTTCTAATTGACCCGCAAATAAATCAGTATTCGGTTTATGTCCAATCGCAATAAATGTGCCTGTTGCTTCAATCACTTTTGTTTCATTTGTTAAAACATTTTTCACGCGCACACCGGTAACGCCTGTGTTATCTCCCAAAATTTCATCGACCACATGGTTCCATTCCACAAGAATTTTTCCGTCTGTTTCTGATTTTTTTTGCAATCGATCACACAGAATTTTTTCTGCGCGGAATTTATCGCGACGATGAATCACTGTTACGTGTGATGCAATATTCGATAAATAAAGTGCTTCTTCAACCGCTGTATTTCCACCACCGACCACAACGACTTTTTGATTACGATAAAAAAATCCATCGCAGGTTGCGCATGCAGAAACCCCTTTTCCCATGAATTTTTTTTCAGAATCCATTCCTAAATATTGTGCGCTTGCACCGGTTGCAATAATCAGTGCATCACAGCTGTATTCATTCGAACCTTTTAAAACAAACGGACGTTGTTTCAAATCAACAGAAGTAATATGGTCAAAAATAATTTCAGTATTAAAACGTTCAGCATGATGTTTCATGCGTTCCATTAAAGCAGGGCCTTGTAAACCTTCAACATCGCCGGGCCAATTATCAACATCGGTTGTGGTCATCAATTGTCCGCCGGGTTCCATTCCAGAAATCACAACCGGTTTTAAATTTGCGCGTGCAGCATAAACTGCGGCAGTGTAACCCGCAGGACCTGAACCTAAAATAATTAATCGATGATGTTTGCTCATATCTTATTTTCTCGTTATGAATAAGGATGGTATAGTACGAAAAAAAGTGAATGGAGTAAAACTTGAAACAAGTCGCACAAAATAATCGAACAACACGAAGACCTATCGCGGTCAGTATGGGGCATCGATTGCGAGAGGGATTATTATTAATTGCTATCGCTGTTGCACTCTTTTTATTGGTTTCATTGAGTACTTATCATAATTCTGATCCAGGTTGGTCAAGTACAGGTGTTGCTGCAAAAATAGTAAATTGGGGCGGACGCACCGGTTCATTTATTTCAGATGTATTACTTTCTTTGCTGGGACTCATGGCTTATTTTTTCCCACCCCTCATTGTATTAGCTGCGTGGTTAGGTGTGCGCACACGATCTGAAGAAAATTCTTTTCATGCATTTGAATTTTTTCTGAAAGGATTAGGATTTTTATTAGTGTTACTCAGTGGCTGTGGATTAGCAGGGCTTTATTTTAAAAATCCACTCACATTTTTGCCGACAGAAATGGGCGGTATCATTGGCGATTTAATTGCAACGCATTTAACACATGCATTTAATCGCGTAGGCAGCACGTTATTTTTAATCGCAGCATTTTTATCCGGCATTACATTATTTACAGGCATTTCATGGTTAGGATTAATTGATGCGATTGGTTTTTATTTCATACAACGGTTTCAATTTTTAAAAAATAAAAAATCCTCTGAAACAGAAACAACAAAAAAAATAATTGTAGAACCTGTCATTAAAAAAGAAAAAATAATCACACCTGTAAAAGTGATGACACCCGAAATAAAAAAACCGATTACACCGCTTCCTGCGCCGCCACCTTCACCGCCGCCTCTCGTTAAAAAATCAGACCTATCTTCTGTGAGAATTGCAAAAGGAGAATTGCCGCCTTTATCACTTTTAAATGTTTCGCCACCCCCTGAAGGAAAATCATTTTCAAATATTTCTTTTGAAGAATTATCACAATTAGTGGAACAACGTTTATTAGATTTCGGTGTAGAAGTGAAAGTAACAGCAGTGCATCCAGGACCTGTTGTCACACGATTTGAATTAGAATTAGCGCCAGGAATTAAAGTCAGCAAAATTACAGGATTAGCAAAAGATATTGCGCGCTCACTTTCTGTGACAAGTGTGCGTGTCGTTGAAGTGATCCCAGGAAAATCTGTGATTGGTTTAGAATTACCAAATGAATATCGCGAAGTGGTTGGCTTGCGCGATATTTTAGAATCACAACGTTATATTCAATCAAAATCGCCAGTGAGTTTATCACTCGGAAAAGATATTTCTGGTTTTTCTGTTGTTGTTGATCTTGCAAAAATGCCGCATCTTTTAGTGGCGGGAACAACCGGTTCTGGAAAATCTGTTAGCTTGAATGTGATGTTGTTAAGTATGTTATATAAAGCAACACCCGAACAATTACGTTTAATTTTAATTGATCCAAAAATGTTGGAATTATCTGTATACGAAGGAATTCCACATTTATTAACACCTGTCATTACAGATATGAAAGATGCAGCGAATGCATTGCGTTGGTGTGTAGCTGAAATGGATAGACGTTATAAATTAATGGCATTTCTCGGTGTGCGTAACTTGGCAGGTTACAATCAAAAAATTTCAGATGCGATGAAACAAGGCGCGCCTTTATCTGCACCGAATTGGATGACTGATGCGAGTGGACAAATTCCAAAATTAGAAGTGCTACCCATGATTGTTGTCGTTGCCGATGAATTAGCTGACATGATGATGGTCGTCGGAAAAAAAGTTGAAGATTTAATTACACGTATTGCACAAAAAGCGCGTGCAGCAGGAATTCATTTAATTCTTGCAACACAACGTCCATCAGTAGATGTGATTACAGGATTAATTAAAGCCAATATTCCCACACGAATTGCATTTCAAGTGTCATCACGAATTGATTCTAGAACTATCCTCGATCAACAAGGTGCAGAACAATTATTAGGAAATGGAGATATGCTGTATTTACCGCCAGGAACAGGATTACCTGTGCGTGTACACGGCGCTTATGTCGGTGATGAAGAAGTGCATCGTGTTGTTGCTGCGTGGCAAACAGCTGGAAAACCAGAGTTTCTTTCAGGTGTGACAGAAGATCCCAGTGAACATAATGATTCAGAAGAACAGTCAGGTGAAAAAGATCCGTTATACGATCAAGCATTACGCATTGTCACTGAAACACGTCGCGCATCCATTTCACTTGTGCAACGTAAATTAAAGATTGGGTACAATCGTGCAGCGAGTATTATGGAAGAAATGGAATCAGCGGGGGTGGTGAGTTCGATGGATCATACGGGTTCTCGTGAAGTGCTTGCTCCACCGCCTGTTGAAATTTAGTGAAAGGTTTTTGCGAGCGGATCCGAGCCGCGCGCGTCAGCAAGCGTGTATGTTCTAAATAATTTCTCGGTAATAGAAAGTTTGTATACGGTAAAGAAACATTTCCAAAAAATAATTTATCAAGGAGAATGATTTTATGATGCAACAAAAAAAATTTTTTATTTCATTTTTAATTTTTTTCGCACTATTTTTTGTAACATCTTTTTCGTATGCCTACACCGCTGGCGACGCGCTCACGCAAATTTTAGGAAATATTCAAACCATCCAAACAAACTTCCAACAAACAATTTTTGATAAAAATAATCGTATGTTACAGCAATCGTATGGAACCATGTCGATGCAACGTCCTGGAAGATTTCGTTGGGAAATAACACGGCCCACACAACAACTCATTATCGCAAATGGAAGACGTCTTTGGATTTACGATCGCGATTTAGCGCAAGTCACAGTGAAATCCCTCGCAAAAGCAGCCGGTGAAGCTCCTGCATTATTACTCACAGAATCGGTAGAAAATTTACAATCAAATTTTGATGTAGATGCGATTCAAACAAATGATCCTTCTTTGCAATGGTTTTCATTAGTGCCACGTAATAGAGGAAGTTTATTTTCTTCATTGCAATTAGGGTTTCAAAATAATCAATTACGCGCAATGCAAATGAAAGATCGCTTAGGTCAAACCACGATGATTCGTTTTCAAAATATGCAGCAAAATATTGCGCTTTCTTCCGGATTATTTGTATTTAATCCTCACGGAAAATTAGATGTGATTGATGAAACTGCGCGCTAATATTAATTAGCTTGCACAGATGAAAAATTTTTTTGATGACATTCATTTATTTTTAAAAAATGATGTCGCGCCAATAAGTAACGCGCTTGATCATGATGTGCCTTTATTAAAAAAAATATATCAGCAGCTGATAGAATTAAATGTTTTGCAGCTGCTTGTTCCCTCTGGGTGCGGTGGGTTAGGCGGTGATCGCGCAGAATGGATTGAATATAATATTCTACTTTCGCAGTATTCTGGTGCGTTATTATTTCTGCAAGCACAACATCAATTTGCTGTGACACAATTAAAAAAATTATTACCCGCACCGAAAGCAGTCAGTTTGCTGAAAAAAATTTCTGAAGAAACGTTAGCATTAGGCATCGCATTTGCAGCAAACAAAAAACAATTACAAGTGACAAAAGTAAAAGATGGATTTGAGTTATCGGGAAAATTATTTTGGGTTACAGGATTTGATTGTTTTTCTTCAGTGTTACTTTCATTTGATATCGATAAAGAAATTTATTATGCACTTCTTCCTTTTCAAAATATGCCAGAAAAAATTATTGTTTCTTCACCGACCGACACCATTGTTTTTTCTTCCGCGAATACGGTGAGTGTGACGTTAGATCGTTATTTTATTTCAAATGATGAAATCATTGGGTCGTGGCATGAGCAGGGTGATGTGATGGAGCATCCCGTCATTTATAATTTTGCAGGTGCAGCAAAAGCATTATTAGAAATTTCGACGCGTGGAAAATATTATTATCACGCACCCGTCAAAGAAAAATATGCTTCATTATTAAATCAGTGGGAAAATTATTATAAAAAAATAATTGAAAATAAATCGCATCCGCGTCAATTACGTGCAGAGGGATTATTACTTGCAGAACAGTGCATACACTTTGCAAGAATTGTGTGTGGTGCTGAAAGCATACTCGCTTCGCATCCTATGAATCGTCTTGCACGAGAGATTTGGCAGTATAGCGTGTCGGGGTATTCGGAGAAGCAGCTTGAAGCATATTTAGAAGAATCATGATTTGCATGCAGATTTATATTTTCGCAATGCGACAACATCAATTGCACCAGCTTCATATAAATCAACAGCCATTTCATGCGCAGTTTTAAGAAGAGTTGGGTTTTTTGTTTTTTTAATATTCTTTTCTTTTTTGATGTTTTTTATTTTTTTAATACGTTTCATTTTTCACCTGCAATAACTTGTTTTGTTCTACATATTTTTATGTGAACTTTAATTTTTATAAATCGCAAAGATAATATTGAACTTTGCAGCTTTTGCAACAGGACAAACTGTCTTATTCACTTTCTCAAGTGTAATAAAGCCATACGCAGAAAGTGTTTTTAATGTTCTTGAAAGATTACTCGACTCACGCCCGCTCATTTCAGATAGTTCACGAATAGAATTTGGTTTTTTTTCCATAATGAGTTGTAACAACGCTTGATTATCATCACTTAATACTTCAGCAAGCGAACGAATTGATGTAAACCAAATTTTAGGTTCATCTGAACGTAGTTTATATTTACCACTCGCAATTGCGAGTGTGCGTGCGCGAATTTCTTTTTGTGGCATGATGCCGATTTTGATAGTTTTCATGTTTCTTTCTCCTGCTCAAAGCCTAACGAATTAAGTATGTTATCCACTTCTATCCAAAAATCTTTTAGCAATTGATGCGCATCTATAAATTCATACAGTATTCCTTCGTCTTCCGAATTTCTGTGGTGATGGTCGAATGTTTTTCTATCTCGATATTTTCCTTTTTTATTTCCTTTGACAGTATGTGCATTATCAAAACCCATAATGCGATTACCTTGTTTATCATGAAGCGTTAAGCTGTAACGGATACCGTGAGGTATTTCTTCTGTTTTTGGAACTGCTCGTGCTTCAAATTTCGTCCAGTGTCCACCTGCTTGCTCAATCATGATTCCGTCTAGGTCGAGTAATGGTTCGATATCGTTATTGTTCATTATTATCACCTGTTGATAAGTATTAGTCAATGGGTAAAAAAATAAAATCGTGTAATCAAGCTACATTTTTTGGAGGAGGGGCATAAAAGCGGGAGTTTTATATGAGATGTGCTGAATGGTAATCGCTGAGAATACTATGCGTTTTGATAATGAAAAGCAATACATTGTTGGAACATAGGTAGAACTATTCAAGAAATTAAATTAAAGAAATTTCTAAACTGTGATTATTCCATGCATATATAAAACCATCTTCCCACTAATCAACACCCGTTCATTCTTATATTCACAAACCATTTCACCACCGCGTTCAGAGAGTTGTTTTCCGTGTAATTTTGTTTTATTTAATTTTTTCGACCAATACGGAATTAACAAACAATGTGATGCGCCAGTCGCAGGATCTTCTGAAATTGTTTTTTGCGGATAAAAAGTACGTGAGACGAAATCCACTTCTTTAGAAATAGCTGTAACAGTAATACCGCGATGCTCTAATTTTTTTAGCAACTGAATATCAGGTTTCAATTTTTTTATTTCTTCTTCAGTTTCATAAACAATTAAACAGCGTTCTTTTTTATGTTGATAACTTTCTTTGAAAGGTAATCCTAATCCTTCTTTTAATAACGGTGATTCAAAAGACTCAATATTCTTAGCAGGAAAATTTAATGTAATAAAATCATTTGTTCGTGCCACTTGTAATAATTCAATACGTGATTGTAAATCTACTTTTTGCCATGTCGGTTCAAGATAATTAAAAATGACATAACTTGCTGATAATGTACCGTGTCCGCAAAGATCTAATTCATATTCAGGTGTAATCCAACGAATATCAAATTGATTATCATGACGAACTAAAAATGCAGTGACAGGTAAATTATTTTCTTTTGCGATTGCGTGAAGTGTTTCATCCGCTAACCATTTTGGTAATACACACACTGCAGCAGGATTTCCGCAGAAAATTTTATCTGTAAACGCATCCACGTGATAAATAGGAATTTGCATTTTCATTTAAAAAAAGTACTCACCCAAAATAAAATTCCCGACACACAACCCGCCGCAGGAATCGTAAATATCCACGCCCACACAATCCTTCGTGCAACACCCCATCGAACAGCAGAAGCACCGTGAAAAAATCCAACACCGACAATTGCGCCGGTAATTGTGTGTGTGGTAGAAACAGGAATGCCTAACGCAGTAGCAAGAAATAAAGTAAATGCACTTGATGTTTCTGCGCAAAATCCTTCGATCGGTTTTAATTTTGTAATTTTCATTCCCATGGTTTTAACAATTCGCCAGCCACCAAAAAATGTTCCTAATGCAATGACAAAATAACAACTCACCACGACCCAAAATGGAATATAAAAATGTTTTCCTAATAATCCTGCAGAAAATAATAAAATCGCAATAATTCCCATTGTTTTTTGTGCATCATTTCCACCGTGCCCTAAGCTAATTAATGCAGACGAAATTAATTGTAATTGTCGAAACCAACGATCAATTCGATAAGGTGTTTGAAAGAAAAAAATGCGTGCAACGATTAACATTAAAACAGAACCCAAAATAATTCCGATCAAAGGAGATAACACAATTGCAAAAAGAACCTTACTAATGCCTATCCATTTTAAAGGTGCAAATCCTGCTTTTGCGATTGCTGCACCGAGTAATCCCCCGATGAGTGCGTGCGATGAACTGGAAGGAATTCCAATGTACCACGTAAAAATATTCCAAAAAATCGCACCACACAGCGCACAAAAAATCATAGGGACTGTGACAATGTCAGGTGTGATGAGTCCTGTTCCAATCGTGCTTGCAACGGTTACACCAAAAAATAAAAATGCAACGAAATTAAAAAAAGCAGCCCATAATACAGCCCAATGTGGTTTTAATACGCGTGTTGAAACAATCGTTGCAATGGCATTGGCTGCATCATGAAATCCATTTAAAAAATCAAATATCAATGCGAGTGCAATTGAAAGTATGACGAGTGTCACCTTAGGAATACTCCAAAATAATTCCTTTAATAATATTTCCGCAATCTTGACAGCTGTTAATTACTAATTTTGTTTTTGCATAAATTTCTTTGAGTTTAAAAAATTGTTTGAAATGATTTTCGTGTAAAAATAAATTCTTTTCACCCGACAGCACCGCTTGATGTGCTTCACGTTCAATATGATCGAGTTGATTGCAGAAGTGAAAAATTTCATCTGCTTTTTTTAAAGAATGTAAACGATATACAGCTTCTTTTAATTGTTCTCCTGCTTGCTCGCATAATTCAGAGAGATGAATAATTTCATGCGGAACATTTTTTAAATCATAAAAAGGAAAACGTTGTGCGCAACGATTCAGTAAATCAAGAATGTCATCTAAACTACTTGTGAGGCTGTGAATATCATGGCGATCAAATGGTGTGATAAATGTTTTGTGTAATAATTCAAATGTGCGATGTGCAATTTTATCAGCTTCTTCTTCGAGTGATGCAATTTTATCGACGTAATCTTGTTGTTGATGAAGGTTTTTCATCATCTCATGAAATTGATGTGTAGCAATCACGATTAAATCAGCTGTTTTTTGGAAGTGCTCAAAGAATCCATTTTGTTTGGGTAAGAATTTTTTTAACATAGACTTATCCTTTCGTCATGCGTGAGATTCTATCATAGCTTGTTGTCGTTTTGTTACTAGAAATAAAGCAAATAAAATGCAGAGTACAGCAAGCGCAGTCCATTCATTTAATTTTTCGTGAAACACAATGTATCCCCAAAATAATCCTGTGAGTGCAACAATGCCATCCACAAGGCTGTAATAAACAGGGCCCGCAATTTTTAATAATTGAAAAAATAAAAGATAACCGACACTCGATAAAATAATTTCAAGCAAAATAACGTTATCTTGTGTGGTGAGTGGAAAATGAAATGAATAGAAATTTTTTGTTGCAATCACAATCGGAATTAAAATAGCACTTGATGCAATGAGTGTTCCTGCTGCAAGTGATAATGAATCACTGTTTGCGGGACGGTATCGCGCAATATAAACAGAACAAAATGCAAAACAAAAGGGTGTGATTAAAGAAACAAATACCCAAGGAATACTGGCTGCAGAAGGCAAACTTGTTTGAGGAATCGTAATCAATAATAAACCTAAAATGGCAAATAAAATTCCTGTGATGCGCATCCAATGAAATGATTCTGCGCGCAAAAATAATGCGAGTGGATATGCCATGACAGGAACGGTATTCACAATGACAGCTAATAATCCTGCGGGTAAATGCGGTGCAGCAAAATACATGGCTGTATTAGGAATGGCAATGCCGGTGAGTCCGCAAACAAAAAAGTAATGAAAAGGCTTTTTTTCAAGTGTCAAAATAGAAGGTGATTTTTTTTTCCATGCAAAAAAACCAATTAATAAAGCAGGGCCGAGGGATTGCCAAAAACTGTAACCTAAAGGAGGCACGTCATGCGTCATTGCAAATCGTGCGATGGAATAACCGGTTCCCCAGATGAATCCGAGTAATAAAAGAAGTGAGAGAGGTGTCCAGAGTTTTGTTGTATTCATAGGGCGCAGAGTATAGCAGAATTTCGCGCTTTTTTGTCATGTGTTTGTGTTAATGGGTTTTGATTTTGCTTTGTTGAGATCACGGCCTCGGGGTCCTGTCGCCGTGTGGTCCCCTGTTGTTTTTTGCGCGGATAAAGACACGCGCAAAAAAAACAGGGGTACCACACGGCACCACCCCTCGGATATTTTTTCGTGGAAGCAAAATCAAAAAATAAATTATGAGGGGATGCAAAATTAAAATCAGAAATAAGTCACTGGATGCCACCTCTCGCAAAAAACGCTCGGTTGGTATGACAAAAAAAATTACGATAACAGCTGAATTATTTTTTCTATGCAGCTGATTCTCTCGTTTGCTTCGTGTGCGGGTAAAGTAAATTTCAACTGCGTCGGTCCTTTTAGCTGAAAACGTTTCGGCTCATTTTGAATTAGCTGAATAATACGCAAAGGATCAACATGCGGTTTATCTGCAAATTCAATTTTTCCACCACTCGCATTCGCATCAATTTTTTTAATTCCTAACGATTGTGTTTTTTGTTTGAGTGCTGTGAGAGAAAATAAATTTTTAATCGGTGGAGTCAGTAATCCAAATCGATCAATCATTTCAATTTGAATATCATCTAATTCAGCAGAAGTGGTTGCTGCTGCAATACGTTTATAAAGTTGTAATCGTAATTGCGCATCACCTAAATAATTTTCGGGAATCAATGCAGGAATTTGTAAATTAATTTCTGTTAGGGTGGGAAGTGATAAATCTAATGCTGTTTTTCCCGATTTTAATGCATCCACTGCGCGAGATAATAAATCCATGTAAAGCGTGAAACCAATTTCTTGCATATTTCCACTTTGTTCATCACCGAGTAATTCACCCGCGCCGCGAATTTCTAAATCATGTGTTGCAAGAGTAAAACCAATTCCTAACTCTTCGAGTGATGCAATCGCGTCTAATCTTTTTTTCGCATCGGGCGTGAGTGTTTTAAGAGAAGGAATTAATAAATACGCATAGGCTTGGTGATGTGAACGTCCGACACGTCCGCGTAATTGATGCAGCTGTGCAATACCAAATTTATCTGCACGATTAATAATAATCGTATTCGCAGAAGGCACATCAATTCCACTTTCAATAATCGTCGTGCACACTAACACATTAAATCGTCTGTGATAAAAATCCGACATCACTTGTTCTAAATTACGTTCATGCATTTGTCCGTGCGCAACGCCAACGCGTGCTTCAGCTGTAATTTTTTCAAGATCGCGCGCTATTTTTTCAATCGATGCAACATCATTATGTAAAAAATAAACTTGTCCGCCGCGCATAATTTCACGCACGATGGCTTCCTGAATGAGTGATTGTTGTGTTTCATGCACAAATGTTTTAATGGAGAGTCGACGCGCGGGTGGTGTTGCAATTAACGATAAATCACGTATTCCAGAAAATGCCATATTGAGTGTGCGTGGAATCGGTGTTGCTGTCATCGTTAAAATATCAACGGTTGAGCGCAATGATTTTATTTTTTCTTTTTGATGCACACCAAATCGATGTTCTTCATCAATCACTAATAATCCCAGCGATTTAAATGCAATATCTTTTTGTAATAATTTATGTGTGCCAATGACAATGTCTACTTTTCCTTCTGTAATTTCCTCGAGAATTTTTTTCTGTTCTTTTGTTGATTTAAAACGTGATAATGATTCTATTTTAATGGGCCAGTCTGCAAATCGATCACGAAAGTTTTTTAAATGCTGTTCTGCTAATAATGTGGTGGGAACCAATACCGCTATTTGTTTGTTATTTTGTGCAGCTAAAAAGGCAGCACGCATTGCGACTTCTGTTTTTCCAAATCCAACATCACCACAAATTAATCTATCCATCGGTTTATCTTGCTGCATATCTGAAACCACATCGTTGATTGCGCGTTGTTGATCATGTGTTTCTTCAAAAGGAAATGCATCTGCAAATGCAAGATAATCTTCATTCGGTGGTGGAAAAGAAAGCCCAGGTTGTGCTGCACGTTTCGCATAAATTTCTAATAATTCTGCAGCGACATCGCGGACTTGTTCAGCTGCTTTTTGTTTTGCTTTTTCCCAATGCGATGTGCCCAGTTTATGAAGCGGTGCGTGTTCAGGGTCGGTTCCACTGTAACGACTAATTAAATGTAATGATGAAACGGGAACATAAAGTTTATCGCCACCTAAATATTCCAACATTAAAAATTCTGCTTCAACATCATTAACAGCTAATGTTTGTAATCCCAAATAACGACCGACACCGTGATCAAGATGAACGATTGGTGCGTTGATGGCGAGTTCAGTTAAATTTCGAATGATGAGTTCAGGGTCTTGCGAGGCTGTTTTTCTCGATGATTTTTGTGTAACTCGTTTTCCAAATAATTGTGATTCTGTAATGAGTGTGATCGCAGGTTCTGTGAATGAAAGTCCTTCTTCGAGTGGTGCAATCGTTATTCCAAATGGATTTTCATCTGAAATAAATTCTTGCCAAGTGGCATAGGATTTAGGTTGAAGTGAAATACGATTTAATAAATTCAATAACATTTCTTTTCGACCTGCTGATTCTGCACAAAATAAAATACGATTTTTATTTTGTTTTAAAAAATCTTCTAATGCACTGAGAGGTCGCGTTGCTTTGTGATCAATATAAAACGTTTCACTTTTTTGCTGATCGGATTGAATTAAAATGCGTGAATGCGATTGAAGTTGTTGTGTGATTTCATCGGGCGAAATAAAAACTTGTTCAGGTGAAAGAAGAGGGCGTTCTTTATCATAACGATATTGTTCATAACGTGTTTGTATTTCATGCCAGAATTCACGCGATTTTTTTATAACATCAGGCAGCATTGCAATTAAAATATTTTTAGGTAAGTAATCAAAGAGTGTCTGGGTTTTTTCAAAAAAGAAAGGAAGATAATATTCAATTCCCGGAGAACAAATACCTTCACTGATATCATGATATAAAGAGCAATTCATTGGATTACCGCTAAATTGTTCGCGCCAACGTTGTCGAAAATATTCGATCGCTTCTTCGGTCAGTGGAAATTCTTTTGCGGGTAATAATTTTATTTCATTTATTTTTTCATGTGTGCGTTGTGAATCAGGAAAAAAAGTACGGAGTGAATCAATTTCTTCATCAAATAAATCAATGCGAAAAGGAAGTGCACTGCCCATCGGATAAAGATCGAGAATCGATCCTCTGACTGCAAATTCACCGTGTTCACGCACTTGTGTAACGCAATGATAACCTGATTTTTCTAGCTTGTTTCGTAATGCATCAATATTAATTTTGTCATGTTGTTTTAATAAAAATGTTTGACCGTCTAAATAATCGCGTGGAGCAATACGCTGCATCAGTGTAGAAATTTGCGTAATGATCACGGCATCTTTGCACAATGGAATTTGATTGAGTGCCGTTAAACGTTCAGAAATTAAATCTTGATGCGGTGAAAAATGATCATACGGTAATGTTTCCCAATCAGGAAAATGAATGATGTTCGCATTATTTCTAAAAAAATGAATTTCATTGCTGAGACGTTCTGCTTCAGCTGCAGTGCCTGTAATAATTAACAACGGATTTTTATCTAACGTGCTTAATGCAAGCCCTGTGCTTGCGCCGTGAAGAGGATTCCATGAACAGGATTGTCCTGGTGAAGGAATAAGAATTTGTAATGAGCTGGATATGTTCATGAGAGTTTATTTTCAAAAAGAGCGTATTCTATCAGACTTTTTTTGTATTGTTGTATATAAACTGGTATGATTTTTCTACTATTTAGGAGTGGCTCTTATTAATACCGCAACATTCATAACAGGATTTTATTTGTTGCTTGCAATTCTTTTAGAAGTTGCAGGCACAACATCGATGAAACTTTCTGATGGATTTTCGCGATTAACACCGTCTGTTTTAATTTTCATATTTTACAGCTTATCTTTTATTTTTCTTAGCTTATCACTCAAACGGCTTGAACTTGGATTTGCTTATGCAGTGTGGTCAGGATTAGGCACATTGTTAGTTGCACTCATTGGAATTTTATTTTTTTATGAGCCTTTCACGTTTATTAAATCAATTTCACTCATTTTAATTATTATCGGAGTGGTGGGGATGCACGCGTGAATTATTATTGGCTCTATTTGTGGGTTGCTATTTTTTTTGGTGTATTAGGCACCATTTCGATGAAACTTTCACATGGATTAAAAAAATGGAAACCCTGTGTTGCACTTTTTTTATTTTATGCGATTTCATTTTTTGCGTTGACATTAGCACTGGCGGGAATTCATTTGAGTGTTGTTTATGCAGTATGGTCAGGGGTAGGAACGATTTTAGTTGCCATGGTCGGTGTGATTGGTTTTCATGAAAAAATGACGATGAAAAAAATCATTTCACTTTTATTAATTGTGTTAGGTGTCATAGGAATTCATTTAAGCGATGTTTATCTTTAATCCTCCTGTTATTGCACATCGTGGTTTAAGTGTTGCTGCACCCGAAAATACGTTAGCTGCATTTCGGCAAGCAAAAACAGCAGGAATTAATTGGATTGAATTTGATGTGATGTTAGCTGCGTGTGGTGAAGTGGTTGTTATTCACGATGCAACATTAGAACGGACTACGAATGGAAAAGGATTTGTGCATGATTTTTCTTATGAAGAATTAAAAAAATTAGATGCGGGATCTTGGTTTAATTCACATTTTTCACATGAGCGCATTCCGACATTAGAGCAAGTATTAGAACTTGCAAACGAATTAACTTTATCAATTAATATAGAAATAAAGCCTTTTGTTGGACAAGAAGAAGAGACAGTGAAGCGCGTGTTACATCTATTAAAAAATAAAAATATAAAAAATCCTTTTTTCGTTTCAAGTTTTTCTCTCGACGTGTTGCGTTATGTGCGCGAGTATTCAAAAGAAATTTTGATGGGCTATTTAATGGATGGATGGAATGCGGGTTGGAAAATGGTGTGTGACGAGCTCGATTGTATTTCAGTCGATATTGATCATGAGATTTTAACGCGAGAAAAAGCGGAAGAAATTAAAAAAAATAATTTTATTTTATTAGCGTATACCGTGAATGATGCTGCGCGCGCGAAAGAATTATTTTCGTGGGGTGTCGACGCAGTATTTTCAGATAATCCAAAGAAAATTATTCAGAAATAATTTTATAAAATCACACAGCAGGGTTGAAAATTAGGTTGAGCACTATTTGTAGGATCACCCGGAATAATAGGAACTATTTTAACGCTACCTAATAAACCAATTGTAGAAGATTTTCCTGTAGGAATAGCTGAAATTTTCGAATTAGAAATAACAGTAGGATCGGTAAATTTTTTAAAATTGGTTAAAAGTTCTTTCGGTAATCCTACTTCAATTAATGCGCACATGCTGGATTGCTGATATTCAAATAGCTGTTAAATCATCTATTCCTGCAATGCTATAACAACCTGATCGATCTGTGATCGCTGAAATTTTTCCATCTTTAAATTCAATATCACCTGCTGCAGCTACGTAATGACGGAGTCTATCGGTCAGATGATAATGATGTTTTCTGCCGATACGTAATTTAGGTTTTTTATCTGTATCAATAATGATGACGTAATGATAGGGCGTGTTGTCATTTGTAATAGTGGGAATATCGATATCTGTTAGATTAGCTTGTCCTTTTAATTTATAAATTGTATTAATACCTTCGCCTGATATTTTTTCTAAAGTGTAATGGCTTGCCATATTGTATTTGTTCACAATGCGTCGATGCATTAACTCGGGTGTATCATTTGTCTTGCAAGCGGTATTCGCTAAATTCGCGGGCAAAATGTAATAATCACCTATTTTTTCTGGATCATGCCGTAAAATTTTAGGAATTTCTTTTTCGCCAGTGGTAGCTGTAGTGCTTTTAGGTTGTACGTGTAAAGGTGCATGTGCGTGCATAATAATTTTAATCTCCACTCTCTCGTTTTTAAATTTTATCTATAATTATAGTGTCAATTATAACAATGTAACCTTAAGAAACTCTTAAATAATGTGACTTGATTCGTATCGTTAACCCGTTGATAATTGGGTTACAATTCTCTAAATAACTAAGGACACATGCATCATGGAAAATTTAAACTGGGTCGATTATATTTTATTAGCTATCTTATTTTTATCTATTTTAGCAGGCTTAAAACGCGGTTTTGTTCGAGAATTGATTTCAGTAATAACGTGGGTTGCCGCAGTGATGGTGGCGTGTATGTTTTCTCATCAATTAGCGAGTGCATTTACCAGTTCCCAACAAGTTCAATCTGCAGTGTCTTCCATGTCGGGTAGTGTCGGCGGTGTGACCGCTGCGCAAGGCGTTTCAATGTTATCGCTTGGAATGAGTTTCCTTGCATTATTTGTAGGTACGATGATGGTGGGATCACTCATTAATTATTTTGTTTCAAGTATTGTTGATACGATGGGTATTGGAATTATTAATCGTTTATTAGGCGCAGGATTTGGCTTAATTCGTGGTCTTTTAACAGTGACAGTTGTGATTTTCCTTGTGCAATTATCACCGATAGCGAGTCAAAATTTCTGGACAAGTTCTCAAATTGTTCTTCAATTCCAACCCGCAGTGGCATGGTTAAATAATCAAGTGCAGCCAGGACTTCAAACAATAAAATCACAAATTCAAAATGTGAATCCGGGGCAAATTATTAATGAAGGAATTCAAAAAGTAGTGCAGTAATAGGAGCGCCTTATTTTTGGCAGGAAAATGATTTTTTGATATTCTTATTTTAATATTGAACTTAAAAATATCTTAACATTATAAAAATAATCACAGTAGCTATCAGCCATAATAATGTGCCTGTTTTGATAGCCCTGCTGATTATTTTTGTTCGAGATTGAACTGAATAAAATGTTAATGCGCCAAAACACATCACTAATAAAATAATTAATCGGTATTTCCAGCTATCAAGGTTATTTTTTATAACGGCATGATCGATTAATTCATTTATGGATACCCTGCCGGATTCAATTAGTACTACAGATTCGCCTGTTGATGCCTGATAAGGTTGTAATAGATTCCCATTTTTTTGGGCGATGACACTGATGTATTGAGGATTTGTTTTGTATAATCTCACTCTCAAATCACCGATATTTGGAGTTTGCGGATTTTCACCAAAAAATAATTTTTCGCCATTGATTTGAATTTTCAATTTGGATTTATTATTTAAGTGTTTGATTTGGTCATCAGAAAACGTGATGAGTATTTGGTTTGGAATTTTTTTTATTATTTCTGGTGATAATTTGTAATTATCGAATGTGACATTTTTTGAAACAATTGTTTGTGGAAATACATACATATAATTGGGATTTGAATAGGTTGAATAGGAATTATCACTGAATAATTCGCTATTAATAATTTTATTTGACCAAGTTTTTATGTGGCGATTTTTCGCTCTAGTTAAATCTTCTTCCCATTGATACATTTCAACTTCACGCGTAAGTTTTAATGCATTTTCTTCAATTTCAAATGATGTATCCTGTAAAATTTCTTTCGTAGTGGCATACCCATAATAATAAATAATATTCAAATCATTTTTTTGACTAACATTATTTTTAATTTCTATTAATGATCGATAATGATCATACAAGGTCATTTCATTCCAATAGGTTGAAATTGTACCAGCTCCTATGATGAAAAGAGCAATGGTTGCAGCAAGTGTTTTAGCTAGATAGGTAGTGAACATTTAAAAAAGAAATTTATTAAGGATGCGCATTGTACCATTAAAATTTGTGGGGACAAATGGGTAGGTCGAGTCTATGTAAGATGGCAACGAGGTGTATTAAGTGTCTTTCCATGAAAATTGTAAGTAAGACTTTCAATTTTCATGGAGACTTATGGAGCGAAAAGACTACCGCAATCATATCGCTGATGCCTTTCGCACTTCATACGTGTTATGAATTGGAAGAGTTTTTAAATGAAAAATAAATTTTGTTGCCCCAACAGTTGAAGAAGACTTTAATTTAAAAGTGTATCAGTAGAGACGATATGTTTTACAAAAAATAAAAATAATGCTAAACTACCCGATATGAAAAATTATAATGCTAATTTAAGTTTTACCTCACTTCTTTCTGAGAAAGGAAAGAGCGTTTTTTGTCGTTTATTTTCTTCTATTATTTCCTTCAATATTGGTCGCTAAACCGACCAATACTCTGCCATCACATTTCTTACACATTGATTTTATCTAGATTTACTAATCGTATTTTTAATTTAAAACGATTGAGTTTATTATTTTATAAATTTTATTTGGAGGATTTTATCATGAGTTATAGTAGATTTTTTAAATCTAAATTAGAAACTGCAAAGAACGTTTCAGCTTGGGCGGGAATGCTTGGGTTGTATGCAGGATTAACTTATCTCGGTGAACAAGATCGAAAGCATCGCACAAGAGATCTCCTTGTTGCAAATCCAGGAAAAGTAGTCGAGCAGCGTTGGAGGCCCTTTGGAAGTTATGGATATTATGAACTTAAGGCTGTTGTCCCTCCGGAAAATAAAAAAACATCCGCACCAGAGCGTGCAGCGAAACTAAAATAAGGAAATTATTTTAAATCCCATCTAAGAAATTGGGTGGGATTTTTTTTAAAGTTCTGCGTGGTGGAACACATTTAAAACGTACGGGAGAAATTGGAAAAATAAAATTGAAACGAGTCAATCCTGGGAAGGGAAAAGAAAGAATCGAAATTTACGTTTCTTAGTTTTTTAAAAAAATTATTGATTCCATTCATCAAGAACTTTGCTGATCAACTCAGATTTAGAAGAAACATTAAATTTCATTTTAATAGTATCTAAATAATGTTGAACAGTTCGATAGGAAAGGCCGATTTGCTTGGCAATTTCTTTAGACGATTTTCCTCGAATAGTAAGGTGTAATATTTGTGATTGTCTTTCTGTTAAAAATATTTTTTCAAATTTATTACCATAAGTTAATTTTTTAAAATAATTATTTTCAGAATTTTTTAAAAAACTATTCAATAGTCCGAGATGAGTAATTTCTTGTAATGTATTCGCTAAAGAAGTTTCGCCTAATAATAATGAAAATCCAAAAACCCCCGCTAAATGATTGTCTTTGTAGAGAGGGATTTTTAATGAAAAGAAAGGTTGAAGTTGATGTTTTTCAGATAAAATAGTTTCATCAAACATTTTTGCTTGGTGGTGTGTAAGTACTGTATTGTTATTTTGAGTTAACATTTCCCCTTCATTGGGAAAGATTTTCTTTAAATTTTTATTCACTATGCATTTATTAGATAGCACTCTTCCTGATTTAAAAAAATTTTCGTTCACAAAGCAAAATTGGTGATTCATGTCGTAAATATAGGCATGAAAATGTTTTTTTTGAAGAGACCCTAAACTGCACGGATTAGGTTGTGCGGAATGTTTTTGAGGATCCACGAGCATTAATCCATTATTAAATGGCTGAAGTATTAATTCGTGACTTAAATTTAATATATTTTTTAAGCGGCTCATGATGATGTGAATTCATTTTATAAAGAAGGGCATTTTACCACATTTTTTATAAAAATCGTAAGTAGGGTATTTTATGCCCTAATCGTTTCATTTGCTGATTATTATAATGAAGTTTTTAAGAAGAGGGTTAAAGATGCTTTCATTATTATCTGCAGATAATCATTCATGTCCAATCAATCTGAGAGAAGTGTCTGCTTGTGCGGAATTTTCTGTTTCTAATTTTATTTTTTCTAACTCCATACGTTATTTATTTACTGAGACTATGAAAGAATTTATTTTTTTTATCCTTGCAGCAGAAATATTATTTTTTGTTGTAATGTTTTGTTTGATTCCAGCATGGCTTCTTTGTCAGCAACAGGATAATTCTCATGCAAAAGGAATTGCAATTTTTTTAGGGAGTATCGTATCAATGTTTTGTGTCTCATTTAAGGATTTTCCTCATCCAATGAGTGACCCTCTGGATATCATTACAGTAGCAACGTCGGGGATGGTTGCTATTATAGGAATTAAAATTCTTTTTAATTTATCAGAATATGTGCTCACACAATGCTGTTCAACGTTATTTCATAGAACGCAAGCACAAGAAAATAATCAACCGGTTGTTGAAAATAATGTTGCTGAATTAAATTTTGTTGTTCCTGTTTAGATATTTTGTGTTAACCATTGTTTAAGTGCGGTATCAAAAAAAACAGGATTCTCGAGATTAGGCCAATGTCCTGTTTCTCCACAATCAATCACAGTAAAATTTTTTGGTTTAGGAAAAGATTCCCATAAAATTAAAGGCACACTATCAAAGTCACATTGTCCTGCAAGATGAATCACAGGAACGGTTATTTTTTCTAAATCTTTTTTTAAATCATGCGCAGGAAGAAGCGTTCCAAAAAAATGATTCATCATTTCATCATCAGCATTAATTCCATGCCATAATAAATCAAGAAATTCTCGGCTAATATTAAAGTTTTTCCAATAGCGTGCTGCATCAGCTTCATACGCATTTACAGAAACAATCGATTCATTAGGTTTTCTAATTTTAGAAAAATGTTCTTTACGTTGCGTGTCATTTAATTTTCGTTCAGGGGAGGCGTGTTTGTTAAAATAAGATTGTGCAAATGAAATCACATCATCATTCCATTTAGGAGGAGTTGAAACTAAAACGACACCGCTGATTTCAGAATTAAGTTTTTTTGCAACTTCTAAAGCAAGAATGCCATAGCATGAAAAGCCAATCAGTAGAGGTTTTTTAAGATTTAATTGCGAAATCATACTGATCGAATCGTCAATTAAATCATTCATAATGAGTTGGTTGGGATGTGCGAGTCGTTCTGAAGCAATCCAATAAAGATCACTCGAATAAATTTTTACTAATTTTTTTAATTGAGGAGAAAGTGTCATCTGCATATGACTGCCCACGCCAAGGCTGATCATGGGAATATTTCCTGTTCCATCCATACTCACTTGATAGGGGTGATTTTTTATTTTGATAGTTGTGGATGGTAAGTTTTCAATAAACGTCAGTAATTCTTTCATATTATTCCTTTGTTTTAGCAATGATCCTCACAGCAAATTTATTTTTGTTGCTCATATTAACTAATAATTCTTGATGCTGTTTTAATATCATATTGAAAATTTCTTCGCCATAATTTTCTTCGATTAACTTTTTATTCGCGATTAGATTTTTTATAAAATTTTCAGCATAGCGAATAAAATGAACGCTATCATCGCGAAATATAATTTCATTGAATCCAGATTCCCTTAAAACTTTTTCATAAGATTCTTTTGTTTCGCGCACAAGAGGATCTGAATTATTTATTTCACTTAACGGAAAAATCCAATCAGCAATAATAAACAACCCATTCGGTTTCAGTAAACGTTTTACTTCCTGAAATACAGGTAATTTATTTTTCACATGATTTAAAACACCTTTACTATAAACAATATCAAAACTATTCGAATCAAACGGAATTAAACCTGCTTCATCATAGGTAGAAAATATTAATTGCTGTTGAAGATGCGGTGGGGCATGTTGCGTTGCATATTCTGCCATCCATTGCGGAACTTCAACGCCGTAAATTTTCATATCGTATTTTTCAGATAAATAATAAGCGACGCCGCCTAAACCAAAACCTAAATCCATCGCAGTTAATTTTTTTATTTCATAATCTGAAAATAAATTTTCAATAGCATCTGTTCCACCTAATGAAATTAAATTTTTTCCGTAAAGTGTTTCAAACAGTAAAACATTTTCAGGGCAGTAAATTGGGTCAGATTGATTGGGCATTTTTTTATTCCACATAAATTTTTATTTTGATTTCTTTTCCATTCTCTTGAGTGTCGATATCGATCAGTTGATCACTGTTGCCTGCTTTTATTAAATCAATTATCTCAGCAATATTAATTTCTTGTCCCTTTATTTTAAAATTTTCTTTGGGTATTAGTTTTAATCCTATTTCAGCCAGTGCAAGAGGGATATTCACGTTGACTTTAACATTCTCTCCTTCTTTTACTAATACTTTAAGGTATTTTTTGCTAAGTGAAGTTTTTTCTGATTCAGATTGTATGGATTTATTCATAGCTGACTCCTATTAATTAATAATGTTATTCGGAAGAAATGAAAGAAAGTGTGTTGGGTTTCGCGCCCGCGATCTGTTCTGTCATTCTCTGTAACTCTTTTAAAAATTTTTTTCGTTGTTCGGATGACCAATGAAAAAGGCCTGAATCCAAAACAAATTGTGAACCTGCAAGAATGAGCTGCATGCTTTCAACGGAGACGGTGTTATTAAACACGCCTTCTTTTTTACCTTGTTGAAATACTTTTGCGAGAAGTGGAGCAATCACTTTAATGGCTATGATATTGAGTTCTTCTTGTAATTCTCGATTTTCAGGGCGGTGAATTATTTTCATGACAGATGGATTTATTTTTTCTTTTTTCTCAGGAGAACGTAATAATTTTTTTAATTTTTGAATAGCGGATAAATGATTATCTTCAATGACGCTAATGAAATAAGTTTCCATATTCGTTGCGATTTGCTCGACTAAATTTTTTAAAATATCTTGCTTAGTTTTGAAATAATAATAAAAAGTGCCTTTTGCAATGCCTGCTTTTTGGATAATGGATTCAACAGAAGTGGCTGCGTAACCTTTTTTCCTAAATAAAATTTCTGCAGCTCGCGTAATTTCAAGCTTTCTGACATCAGGGTGCTTTATAACTCTTTTTGTTGACATGGGGTTTTTCCCGAAATAGACTGACCGTCAGTCAGTATAGTGAATTGAAAGATATTGTCAAGAGGGTGTTGTGAGCTATATTGAAGAAAGGTACGCAATACCCTAGTGAAAAAGTAAAAATAGTTTATTATTCGTTTTTTAAATAAATACAGAGTGTGAGGATTATTTTATGGGATTTGAATTAGTTGATTTAGCAGCATCACGTTTATCCTATTCTTATGCGGAAATATTAGGACGGATGCCGTATTACAAAGGGGCTTTAATAGGTGTTTCTGTTGTAGGAATTACTGAACATATTGCAGGACCTTCTGCAATGGCAACACTTGTTTCTGAGGGCGCGTTAGGAATTAATATTGAACCACCGATAGGTGATCCTGCTAGACGATATTTAACGCCTGAATGTTTTACAACATTTAATGCAGGTAAAAAAAGTATTGCAATGGATTTAAAAAATGATCCTCTTTATCCTCACGTATTGCGAGAAGCGCGAATTATTATTGATAATCGCAGCAAAGTTGCACGTGTGAATGATTTAGAATTAAAAAAATTTTTAGACGATCCGAATAAACCTTATCGTGTTATTTATTGTGCTATTTCGGGATATCCTGGTGTTAGTGAATGGAAATCAGGAAGTGATGTGACTGTGCAAGCAGCAACAGGTGTTGCATCAGTGAATGGCCCTACAGCAGATCAGCCATTAAAAGTAGGCTTTCCAGTATTAGATTTTACTGCGGCACTTTGGGCAGTGATCGCAATACAATCGCGTTTAATACAAATGTTACGTGGAATTCCGATTGAAGATGAAGTTAAAAAAGTGATCCCTGTTCATATCACGCTTGCACACATGGCAGCGAATCTTTTGCCAGAACAATATTTAGCAATGCGTATGGGAAGACCTGTTAGACAAAGAAATTGGAATAGCGATGAATATGTAAAAATTTTTGATTTTTTAAATGCGAAGGATGATAAAAAAGGTATCGCAATTGCAACGTTAACAGATAAAAGTTTTCAAATTTTTTGTGAACAAGTAATTAAGCGACCTGATTTAGCTGAAAAATATCCTACGAATGAATCGCGTTTAAAAAGTAATGGACTTCTTGATAAAGCAGTTAAAGAAATTCTTGCAACTCAACCGCGTGATTTTTGGATAGAAAAATTAGAGCGAGCAGGGACGACACATGCACCTGTTAATTCAATTCCTGAAGCGTATGCTGAACCTTTTGCAGAACATTTATTTCAACAAGCAAATGATGGCACTCAAATGATTGCGCGACCGGATGGTAAAAAAACGTATTTAAATCCAGCGCCAAAATTAAATGAACACAGAGACGAAATTGAAACATTGCTAAAGAAATCTAAGAAATGGTATCTTTCAGATTCTAAATTTGTTTTGTTTCAGTCAGTGGAAGGTAATCCATTGTTGGCAGGTGCAGCTTCACCTCCAGATCAAAATCCAATGGATGCAGTGAAACCTGAAATTCGATCTAAATTATAATTTTTTTTAAACTAGGGAGAAACTATGCGTACTATTAATAAAGTTGTGTTAGCTGTTTTTGCTGCGTTAGTCATGATGACAACTATTTCTTATGCAGCAAAACCTGTCATCATGAATAATGATGCAGAATTAATTTGGAAAGATGTAAATAATTTACCTGCAGGTGCGAAAGTAGCTATTCTTTCGGGTAATCCTGAAAAGCGTGAAGCGTTTGTTGCACGAATTAAATTACCTGCTAATTATGAAATTCCTGCGCATGCGCATCCGATTAATGAAGCTGAAACAGTTATTTCGGGGAATATTATTTTTAAATTGAATGATAAAAATCTTCCTGCTGAAATTAGCTTAAAATCAGGCGATTTCATTATGATACCTGCAAAAATGATGCATGCTTCTTACACGAAAGAAGAAACGATTGTGCAGATTACTGGAATGGGTCCGTGGGGAATGATTAAACGATAATATGGGTGTCATGCCAGCCGAGCGCTTTTTGCGAGAGGGGTAGCATCCAACTTTTAATGAAGGCACTGGATGCCAGCTAAAAGCATGCTGGCATGACAGATGTTATATAAACAACTGCATAAAATCTTTCACCGGCATTTTTTCTAATTGATTCAAATCCGCAAACAGTGAAATAAATTTTTCTATTTTGTCTGAAGAAAAAAATGTCGACATATTTTTTTCAAATTTATTTTTTAATAATGGAATGGCTTCATTTCGTCGACGTGCATGACCTAATGGATATTCCACCATTATTTTATCGGTACAGCTACCATCTTTAAAATAAATTTGAATGGCATTTGTAATCGAGCGTTTATTCGAATCTAAATAATCACGGCTGAAAGATTTGTCTTCTTCTACAATCATTTTTTCGCGTAAAAAATCGATCGCTGAATCAGCTGCATTTTTATTTTCATAATCATCTGCTTTTAAATCTCCACGCAATAATGCAACAGCAACCATGTATTGCAAACAATGATCGCGATCAGCAGGATTATGTAATGGCCCTGTTTTACTGATGATGCGAATGGCAGATTCATGAGTCGTTAAAATAATTTTTTCAATTTGATTGAATTTATTTTTAATTTGTTCGTGTAAAATCACAGCGGCTTCAACAGCGGTTTGTGCGTGAAATTCAGCTGGATAAGAAATTTTAAATAAAATATTTTCAATCACGTAACTTTCAAAAGAGCGAGTAAGACTAAAATTATTTCCACCAAATAAAACATCATAAAATCCCCATTTTTTAGCTGTGAGCGCACTGGGGTAACCCATTTCACCTTGCATGATAAACCATGCAAGTTGTACAGCGCGACTCGTTGCATCACCGGCTGCCCATGATTTTCGTGGACCGGTATTCGGTGCGTGACGATAGGTTCGCAAACTTTGTCCATCAATCCACGCATGTGAAAGTGTATTGGCAATTTCTTCTTTTTTTCCACCCAATAAAAAACTTACCACAGCTGCAGAAGCCACTTTGACTAACACAACATGATCTAATCCCACACGATTAAAACTATTTTCTAATGCGAGCACGCCTTGAATTTCATACGCTTTAATCATTGCAATTAAAACATCTTTCATCGTAATAGAATGACCTGTGCGATTTAAATAATCTGCGACAGATAAAATCGCACCTAAATTATCAGAAGGATGTCCCCATTCAGCTGCGAGCCACGTGTCATTAAAATCTAACCAACGAATTAAAGTTCCAATATTAAATGCTGCACGAATCGGATCTAATTCAAAATTTGTTCCTGGCACGCGTGCACCATTTGGAACAATTGTTCCTGGCACAACAGGGCCTAATAATTTTTTACATTCAGGATAATTTAACGCGAGTATTGCGCAGCCTAATGCATCCATTAAACAATAACGTGCCGTTGAAAATGCAAGCTCACTTTCGACATAATAATTTTCAACATAATCTGCGATCATTAATAATTCATTATCAAAGGGTGGACGCGCATTCATTATTTAATCTCGTAAATCTAAAGGAACATAAGGACGCGGAGCAGGGCCTACATAATTTGCATCAGGACGAATTAAACGATTATCTTTTCGTTGTTCGA
Source organism: Gammaproteobacteria bacterium (assembly GCA_013287845.1). Taxonomy (GTDB): domain Bacteria; phylum Pseudomonadota; class Gammaproteobacteria; order DSM-16500; family DSM-16500; genus JABDDA01. Next base: position 56,708 of record JABDDA010000001.1, on the reverse strand, counting down.
TAATGTGTGAACTCCAACCCGATAAACGCGCCATCACAAAAAGTGGTGTAAACATAGCGGTTGGAATTCCACAAAAATGATAGGTTGTTGCGCTGTAAAAATCTAAATTAGGAAATAATTTTTTTTCGCTTCGCATCACATTTTCAATTTTTTCTGAAATTTTAAATAAAGATTTATCATTCGTTTTTTCAGATAATTTTTTTGACCATGTTTTAATAATATCTGAACGCGGATCAGAAATTTTATAAACGCGATGACCAAATCCCATAATTTTCATTTTTTTATTAAGCATTTCATGTATGCCTTTTTCTGCTTCTTCCGGCGTTTTAAATAATTGAATTAAATCCATTGCAGCTTCATTCGCACCACCGTGCAGTGGTCCGCGCAATGTGCCAATGCCACTGACAATCGCAGAATAAAAATCAGATTCAGTGGAGGTAGTAACGCGTGCTGCAAAAGTCGATGCATTAAATTCATGTTCAGCATAAAGAATGAGTGAAATATCAATTGCACGACGAAATGTTTCATCCATTTTTTCTGGATTTAATAATTGTAAAAAATGGCCTGCAATTGTAGGCTGATTTGAACCGGTTTGAATTCGTTTTCCATCGCGATGAAAATGATACCAATACAGTAACATGCTTGGCACAGAAGCAATTAAACGATCTGCAATTTCTTGTTGTGAATAATGTGCTGATTCAGGTTCTAATGTCCCTAACAAAGAACACGCTGTGCGTAATACATCCATAGGATGTGTTGTCACAGGAATAATTTCTAATAGTGTTTGTATTTCATCAGGTAACTCATGCAGCATCATTAATTTTTCTTGATACGCTTGTAATTCAGAACGATTCGGTAATTCACCGTAAATTAAAAGGTACGCGACTTCTTCAAATGTACTTTGTTCAGCAAGATCATGAATGGAATAGCCGCGATACGTTAAATCTAATCCTTCAATACCGACGGTACTAATTGCGGTATCGCCAACAACAAGACCTGCAAGTCCGCCTGTTTTTTTATTCATTTCATTTTCCTTTTTAAGAATATTTATTTTTTGGCATCCATTTTTTGTTCGTATTCGTAATAATTTAAAATTGAATAAAGTTCTTCTCGTGTTTGCATTGTTGAAATAATATTTTTTTGTGTTCCTTCTTTGCGTAAGGTGGAGTAAACATTTAAAGCAGCGGCATTCATTGCACGAAATGCAGTGAGTGGATAAAGAATGAGTTGCACGCCTGCTTTTTTTAATTCTTCTACGGTGAATAAAGGAGTGACACCAAATTCAGTGATGTTTGCTAATACAGGAACGTTGCATCGTTGTGTGAGTGTTTGATATTGAGAAAGTTCAGTCGCACCTTCAAAAAAAATCATTTCAGCGCCGGCTTCAATATAACGAGAAATACGATCGAGTGTTGCATTGAATCCTTCAATAGCTAATGCATCTGTGCGTGCCATGATAATAAAATTTGAATCTGTTTTTGCATCGACAGCGGTTTTAATTCGATCCAGCATTTCTTCGGTAGAAATAATTTTTTTTCCAGGGCGATGTCCACATCGTTTTGCATTTTCTTGGTCTTCAATGTGAATGCCTGCAACGCCCGCGTTTATCATTTCTTTTACAGTACGTTTAATAGTGAAACCGGTATCAACATCAACAAGTAAAGGTAATTCAACGGTATTGGTAATGCGTCGTGCATCTTCTAATACTTCTTCTAAACTCGTGAAGCCTAAGTCAGGTAATCCATGTGATGCATTTGCAACACCTGCGCCGGAAAGATAAATGGCGTGAAAGCCAGCATGTTCGGCAAGCAGTGCAGAAAAAGCATTAATGGTGCCAACGATTTGAAGAGGATTTTCTTTTTTGAGTGCTTCACGAAATTTAAAACCAGCAGAAGAAGTCATTCACAATTTCCTTGTGTGATTAAAGAATTGTGTCAGTGATGGTATTGCTGCGCAAGAAAAAAAACGGGCACAAAAGTGCCCGTTTTTATTAGGGATAAATTTACGCGAAGTGGTAAATCAAACCTAACATATATTGGTTATCGGAAGGACTAAAGTTGGAACCAATTGATGTGCTGAAGCTGTTGTAGTTTGTATGGGAATACTCACCACGGATACTCCAAGCATCAGATACCAATGTTTCCATACCTAAACCATAATTAAATCCGCCGCTGGTGTTGCTTTTGCTAGCTGATTGGTTGTTGGTTGTTGTCGTCGCTTTCATACGCGCCCAGTTATAACCTAAACGGAGATAACCTAAGGTGCTGTTGTTTAATTTCATACCTGGGAGTACAGACAATCCTGCGCTGCCATTCACTTGGAATTTTGAATAGCTATTGCTGGTTGTTGCGCCTGCTTGACCGCCGCTGCGTGTTACGCTTGCGCCGCTACCATTAATAAAGCCTTCACCTGCTAAATAGAAATTGTTGCTGAAGTATTGGCCGTAACCTAAGAATGCTCCGCCAACAAAACCAGTTGCATTGAGTGGTGTTGTGCTTGTGCCTACGTCAGGAGCTGTGTAGGTTGTGTTTTGACGAACGCGGTAAGAATCATATCCCACTTGCGCACCCACATAAAATCCATCTTTTAATCCTTTTTCTACTGGGCAAGTAAATGGAGCTTCGCCTTTGTAGTCACCTTTGTAATTTTCTGCAAAAGAAGCTGTTGTGCTGAGCAGCAAAGAACTTGTTGCAAGTGCGATCAAGGTTAATTTTAACTGTTTCATAAACGTCTCCTTACGGTTAATTTTTAAATGCACGTTTGATTTCTCATCCATGCAAATTCACGGATCAATAATCAAAGAGTTTGAACCATTACTTTATTGGAATGTTTACTTGAGGGCAAGCCTTTTAATGTAAAGGTAAACTAAATCGAAATGCAGCACCTTTTGCCGGGCGATTTTCTGCCCAAATTTCTCCGCCGTGTGCTTTTATGATGCTACGACAAATAGCGAGTCCTAATCCTAAACCTCTTTCAGTGGTTAACATGCGGCCACGATAAAATTTTTCAAAAAGAAAATTCACTTCATCAGCAACAATACCAGGACCGTTATCTTCTACGCTCACAATGACTTTATCTCTTTCAAGTACAGCAGAAATTTCAATAGGAGAAAGGGGCGGAGTAAATTTCATCGCATTATCAATTAAATTAATAAACACTTCTTGTATTAAAGTGTGGTCAAAAGGAACAGCAGGAAGATTTTCAGGCAAATGAACGAGAATAGGACGACTGCCTAATTTTTTATTCGATGCGTGTATCACAAGTTGAATGACATCTTGTAAAGAACCGGGTTCTTTTTGTAAGTGCACAGACTCTGCTTCGAGATACGTCATTTGCAAAAGATTATTAATAAGTCGATTGAGTTGTTCTGATTCAAAATAAATATTTTTCCCGAATTTTTTCACGTGTTCTGCATCGAGTTCATGACTCATTTCAATCAATGTATTTGCTGCACCCATGACAGCTGCTAACGGTGTGCGTAAATCATGTGAAACAGACTGTAATAATGCACTACGCGCGCGATCTGTTTCTGTTTGCAATTCTGATTTTTTTGCTTGCTCTTGTAAGCGATCGACTTCAAGTGCTAATGCAACTTGATGCGCGCATGCTTCTAGCATATGCATTTGATCAGAGGAAAATAATTGATTGAGTTGTAAAGGACGTACGCGCAATACGCCAATCGTTTCTTTTGATGCAAATAATGGAACATAAATTGCATCGGAATAAGGAAGTGTGTCGGTTCCGAGTCCTGCCATTTGTCCCAAATCATAAACCCATTGCGCAACACCTTGTTCTTTTTCAGTGAGAATTTTTTCAGTGCGATAACGCGCGCGAATTTTTAAATGATTATCTTCAGGTAATAATGCAAGCACTTCGCTATCAAATACATCTGAAATATAAGACACAGCTGTTTCTAATAATTTATCCACACCGCGCGTACTGGCTAATTGACGACTGAGTGCATGCAATGTGGCGGTTCTTTTTTCTGTGAGTTGTGCAATTTCAGTTTGCCGTCGCGTCATGATCGTTAAATGACTAATAATTTGTGACACGAGTAACATCACAACGAGTGTTAAAACATATTGTAAATCGGTTGTGAGAAAAGTAAAAAAAGGAGGAATAAAGAAAAATTTATAAGCGAGTACACTTAATACAGAAGCAAAAATTGCAGGACCCATTTGTCCGAACAATGCAACGAATGTTACACCTAATAAATAAATTAAAATTAAATTGCTCGCATGTAAATAGGGATAAAGAATGCTGTCAATGGCAGTAGCTAACATCACAATGCCTGCAGTAATACCATAAATAGCCCAAGAAAATACGGGTTTGCGAGGTGTTGTTGTGGATGTTTTTAAAGGTTCTGATGTGATTAATCGGTCATGAATAATATACACATCAATTTCACCACTGCTTCTCACAATTTCATCCGCTAAATTTCTAAATAAAAAATCTCTTAAACGAGGTTGCACGCGTTTTCCAATAATAATTTTTGTAATATTTTGTTCGCGACAAAATGACATGATTTCTTTCACAATATCAAAACCTGTTAACGTACGTGTTTCTGCACCGAGTTGTTCTGCTAAACGTAAATTTTGAGTAGTGTAATTACGTTGTTCATCAGAAGGCGTGACATAAGGTGTATCAATATGCACAGCAGTCCATTCTGCCTGTAAACTGGTTGCCATTCTTCGTGCGGTACGAATCGCTTTTGCAGATTGAGGACCAGAACCAACACACACTAAAATTTTTTCTTTTGTTGGCCAAATATGTTTAATGTTTTGATCTTGTCGATATAAAATAACTTGCGCGCCAACACGTTCTGCTGTCACACGTAATGCGAGTTCTCGCAACGCAATTAAATTTCCTTTACGAAAAAAATTCTCAATCGCTAATTCTGCTTGTTGTGGAAAATAAACTTTTCCTTCGTGTAAACGTTGTAATAAATCTTCAGGTGGTAAATCCACTAGCTCAATGGTATCCGCCATTTCGATCATGGAATCGGGAACCGTTTCTGTAATGCGATTATGAATAATTTGTGCAACGACATCATTTAAGCTATCAATGTGTTGCACATTTAATGTTGTGTAAACATCGATACCACGATCAAGAATTTCTTTAATATCTTGCCAACGTTTTGTGTGACGTAAATTAGGCGCATTCGTATGCGCCATTTCATCAATTAAAATTAAACCTGGATTTCGTTTGAGTGTTGCATCTAAATTAAAATCAGATAATTTTTTTTCGCGATATTCTATTTCTTGAAGTGGAAGTGTTTCTAATTCTTTCATCATGGCTTTAATTTCTTTTCGACCATGGGATTCCACAATACCGATTACAACATCTAAACCTTGCGCGCGTTTTTCTAATGCATCACGCAACATTGTAAATGTTTTTCCAACACCGGGTGCTGCGCCTAAATAAATTTTTAATTTTCCGCGCTTTTCTTGGCGTTCTTCTTCTTGAACTTGTTTCAATAATTTTTCAGGACTAGGCCGATGTTCTTTCATAATTAATGTTATCCAAAATAAGATTCAGTTGTAAGACATTCACACGCGGCTCTCCGAATAAACCTAAGAAACGTTTTTTTGTGAACGCTAAAATTAATTTTTTTAACATGTCTTCAGAAATTTTCCGCGCATTTGCAATGCGTGGCACTTGATCATAAGCAGCAGCAGGGCTGATCTCAGGATCTAATCCACTGCCAGATGCTGTCACAAGATCTATTGGAATTAAATTATTTTTATTATGCAAATTATTTTTATTATTGAGAGCAACACGTTTTTTTATTTCAGTCAGATAAGCAGGATTTGTTAACGCCAAATTAGAAGCAGAAGAATTTTCTGCATTGTAAGGAGGAACCGTTGCAGACGGTCTTCCCCAAAAATATTTTTCAGAAGTAAAGGATTGTCCGATGAGAAGTGAGCCAATTAATTTTTTGTCAGATTGAATTAAACTACCGTTTGCTTCCCAAGGAAAAAAGAATTGTGCAAGTTCAGTCACAATCAATGGATAAATCAATCCTGTTAACACAGTTAATAAAATTAAAAAAATAAAAGCCACTTTTATTTGCTGTACTGCTTTAAAGAACATGTAATATTCCTGTGAGTAATAAATCAATTATTTTTATTCCTGCAAAAGGAATCAATAATCCAGAGACACCATAAATTAAAACATTATTTCGTAATAAACTCGCTGCTGAAACGTGTTGATACGTGACGCCGCGTAATGCTAATGGAATTAAAAAAATAATAATCAGCGCATTAAAAATGACTGCAGATAAAATGGCACTTTCAGGTGTTGAAAGATGCATGATATTTAAAGCGTTAAGCACCGGATAGGTTCCAGCAAATGCAGCGGGTAAAATTGCAAAATATTTTGCAATATCATTTGCAATACTAAACGTAGTCAGTGATCCGCGTGTCATTAATAATTGTTTTCCAATTTCAATCACTTCAATTAATTTTGTGGGATTAGAATCTAAATCCACTAGATTTCCAGCTTCTTTTGCAGCTTGTGTGCCTGTATTCATTGCAACAGCGACATCCGCTTGCGCGAGTGCAGGGGCATCATTTGTTCCATCGCCTGTCATTGCAACTAAATGACCTTGTGCTTGCAATTGACGAATTAATTTTAATTTATCTTCAGGTGTGGCATTGGCTAAAAAATCATCGGCGCCTGCTTCTGCTGCAATTGCAGCAGCTGTTAAAGGATTATCACCTGTTACCATAATGGTTTTAATTCCCATTTGTCGTAATTCGGCGAAACGTTCACTGATTCCACCTTTTACAATATCTTTTAAATGAATGACACCTAATACCGTTGCGCCTTCTGCAACAATCAGTGGAGTGCCTCCTTTACTTGCAATCACGCGAACACTTTTTTTAACAGATTCTGGGAAAATACCATTCATTTGTTTGACGTAAATTTCTATTGCTTGTTCTGCGCCTTTTCGTATTTGTCTTCCCGGTAAATTTGCACCACTCATTCGTGTTTGTGCAGTGAAGGGAATAAATGTTGCGCCGAGTTCTGAAATATCTCGTCCACGTAATCCATATTTTTGTTTGACTAACACAACAATGCTGCGTCCTTCAGGTGTTTCATCTGCAAGTGAAGCAAGTTGTGCTGCATCAGCAAGTGTTTCTATCTGCACACCGTCTGCAGGAATTAATTCTGTCGCTTGACGATTTCCTAAGGTAATTGTGCCTGTTTTATCGAGAAGTAATACATCCACATCACCTGCTGCTTCAACAGCATGTCCCGATGTTGCAATCACATTGGCTTGAATCATGCGATCCATTCCTGCAATACCAATTGCAGAAAGTAATCCACCAATCGTAGTCGGTGCTAAACAAACAAATAAAGAAACTAAAACAGTAATCGAAATAATTTTTCCCATGCCAGCGGCTGTCACACTATAAATCGAAAAAGGAAGTAACGTTGTGCACACTAATAAAAAAACTAAAGTTAATGCAGCTAATAAAATTGTGAGTGCTAATTCATTCGGAGTTTTTTGTCTTTTTGCACCTTCAACGAGTGAAATCATTTTATCTAAAAAAGTTTCACCAGGATTGGCAGTGATGCGAACGATTAACCAATCTGAAATCACTTGTGTTCCACCGGTGACTGCGCTGCGATCACCTCCACTTTCGCGAATGACGGGTGCACTTTCACCGGTAATTGCGCTTTCATTGACTGATGCAATTCCTTCAATCACTTCACCATCACTCGGAATAAAATCACCGGCTTCAACTAATACAATATCATCTGCGCGAAGTTTAATAGATTTCACAAGAGTCATTTTTGAATGACGATCAGGTTTAGAAAGTTTTTTGGCGATAATATCACGACGTGCTTTTCGTAATGCTTCTGCTTGTGCTTTGCCGCGTCCTTCTGCCATCGCTTCTGCAAAATTTGCAAATAATAAAGTAAACCATAACCACGATGTAATCATTAAAATAAAAAGAGGAGGCGCATCACCTTTCCCAATGATTGCTTGTACCCACAAACCCGATGTCAGTAAGCAGCTGATATAAACAGTAAACATCACAGGATTACGAATTTGATGACGCACTGATAATTTTAAAAATGAATCGCGAATGGCATTTTTAATAATCGTGACATCCCAAATCGATATTTTAGTAGCCATACGTTCTCCAAAACGTGAATTGTTCTACGATAGGCCCCAGTGTGAGTGCGGGGAAAAAAGTCAACGCACCCAAAACTAAAATAACACTGATTAAAAGAATAATAAAAAGTGGCGTGTGAGTAGGAAGTGTTCCTGCATTAATCGGAATTATTTTTTTTCTAACGAGTGATCCTGCAATTGCTAATATAGGAATGGCAGCCCAAAAACGTGAAATTAACATTTCAATTCCACCGAGTGTGTTATAAAAAAAAGTATTGGCATTCAATCCTGCAAATGCGCTGCCATTATTTCCTCCCATGGAAGTGAATGCATAAAGAATTTCACTGAAACCATGCGCGCCAGGATTTTGAATAGAACTTGTTCCTGCAGAAGTGACAACTCCGAGTGCAGTTAATAATAAAACAACGAGTGGCATAATGAGTGCAGCAATTGATGCCATTTTCATTTCGTACGGTTCAATTTTTTTTCCTAAATATTCTGGTGTTCTTCCCACCATTAAACCCGCAATAAAAACGGTAATAATGATAATAAGTAACATGCCGTATAATCCTGAACCGACGCCTCCAAAAACAACTTCACCTAAATGAATTAACCAAAGAGGAATTAAACCCCCTAAAGGAGTGAATGAATCCAGTGCTGAATTGACAGATCCATTTGAAGTCGCTGTTGCTGCAGCGGCCCACAATGTTGAATCCACAATTCCAAAACGCGTTTCTTTTCCTTCCATATTTCCCGCTGATTCAATTCCTAACGCAGTGAACATAGGATTAGAATGATTTTCTGCCCAAATTGTAATGCTTAATAAAGGAATAAAAATAAATAACATCGCAAATAAAATAGCCCAACCTTGTCGTTTATCTTTTACCATTACGCCAAACGTATAACAAAGCGCAGCTGGAATTAAAAGAATCGCAAGCATTTCTAAAAAATTACTGATGGGTGTTGGATTTTCATAAGGATGTGCAGAATTCGCATTAAAAAATCCACCGCCATTACTGCCTAATTCTTTAATCGCAATTTGTGATGCAGCAGGGCCCATCGGAATGATTTGTTCTTGTGAATGTTCAATTGAATTTATTTTTTTATATGCGCTAAAATTTTGAATCACACCTTGTGAGGTGAGTGCGAGTGAAAGTGCAAGTGAAAGTGGCAGTAAAATATAAAGTATGCTGCGCGTTATATCGACCCATGCATTTCCTAATGTATTTGTTTCATGTCGAATTAAACCGCGAATAAAAGCGATTAAAATAGCCATTCCTGTTGCAGCAGAAAGAAAATTTTGTACGGTCAATGCAGTCATTTGAGAAAAATAGCTTAATGTATTTTCACCGCCATAGGCTTGCCAGTTTGTATTCGTGATAAAACTGGTAGCTGTATTAAATGCGAGCGCAGGGGAAACATTATTAAATGATTGTGGGTTCAACGGTAAAAAATGTTGTAACCGAAAAATACCATACACAAATAACGCGCCGAATAAATTTAAAAAAAGTAAGCAGAATAAATATTTTTTCCACCCCATTTCTTTTTCAGGATGAATAGCGCATAGTCGATAAATCAAACGTTCAACAGGTGATAAAATAAAATCAAGTCCGCACGGTTTTCCTTCATACACACGCGCCATGTAAGCACCGAGTGGTTTGACGCAAAGTAATAACACTAAAAAATAAAATGCGAGAGGATAAAAAACGTTTTCTAAAATCATAGATTCCATTCCGTATAAAAAACGCTAGAATAAGTCCGGCTTAAACAATACTACGAGCAGGTAAACAAATAAAGCAGCAACAATGCCCGCCGCGATCACGTAAAGATGCATTATTCACCCCGCGATAAAAAATCAAAGAATCGAATGAGTCCAACGCTAAGTACGAAAAAAAGTATCAGAATGCTGATGTAGAAAAGATCCATCATTATTTTTATTCCATTTTATCTAATCGTTTTTATTCTCTAGTAAAACTCAATCAAATACAAATTTTATTGAAGGAATTTTTTATGAATGAATTAAACAGGCGAGAAATTGAAATTATTAAATATCTCGCACAAGGTTATAAAGCAAAAGAAATTGCAAAATTAATTGACCTGGAACACAGGACAATTGAAATTTATATCAGCCATATTCGAAAAAAATTATGCGCGAAAAATACACCGCATGTGATTTATCTTGCAAGTCGATTAGAGATTCTTAGATAATGATTTTTTTATGAGGTTTTTATGTCATACGCGAATACCGATTACATTGCCAAAACAGTTGATGAGAAGGGTAATGCAACTTACACAGCCGATGAAAATGCAGTGTGGCAAGAGCTCATGCAACGACAATTAAAAATTGTAGAAGGCCGCGCGTGCCAAGAATATTTAGATGGAATGACATTATTAAATCTACCAAAAGATCGTGTTCCGCAATGTCATGAAGTATCTGCTGTGTTACAAAAAATAACAGGATGGTCACTCGAACCCGTGTCTGCTTTAATTTCGTTTGATCGATTTTTTGAATTACTTGCGAATAAAAAATTTCCTGCAGCGACTTTTATTCGACGAAAAGAAGAATTAGATTATTTAAAAGAGCCGGATATTTTTCATGAAATATTTGGACATTGTCCGTTGCTGACCAATTCTGCTTACGCAAAATTTACAGAAATCTACGGAAAATACGGCTTAAACGCAACACCGCAAGAAAGAATTTTATTAGCACGATTGTATTGGTTTACGATTGAATTTGGTTTAATCCAGCAAAAAAATGGATTGCGTGCGTATGGTGGTGGAATTCTTTCTTCGATTAGTGAAACTGTTTATGCATTAGAAAGCGATGTTCCTGTGCGAAAACCATTTGATCCGCTGGAAGCATTACGCACACCCTATCGTATTGATGTCATTCAACCGATTTATTACGTGTTAAATGATTTTAATCAATTATTTGAATTAGTGAATATGGATTTGATGAAACTTATTCGCGAAGCGAAAGTACTGGGTGAAGTTCCGCCGAAGCATATTTGCTGAGGTTTGTTAAACATTCTCAATACTGTCGTTTTATGGCAGTTTCTTGCAGTTATTTAGCAATAAGATAATTTTATCATTCATATCAAATCAATCGATTGTTCTCATCAACAAAATTTTTCTACAGTGTCCTCTCAATCATTTAAAAGGACACACACATGAGTACGACATCACAAACTTTTTTAAATTTATTTTTTTCGAAAACACCCGTTTTTAATTTTAATAAAGAAGAAAGTAATTCAACAATATCCGTGTTACCGTCACTTCCTTTTTGGTCAGAATTTTTAGATCCCGGTGTCATTGCGTGGATGTGTGTGGGTGCTTTTTTATGCTGTTTTTTAGCGTGGCGTTGTCGCAGGCCGCAAGATTTTGAAGTGTCTGAAGTGGTACCGCATGTGCCGTTAAGAGAAGTGACAGCTGAAACAGCTTCATCTTCATCGGAATTACAATTAACGATTGCAGAGACAACATCGCTTAAAGTAGATCGTTAATTTTTTTATTCAGCAGTGAGTTTCACTGCTGAATATTTTTTTATCCAAATTATTTTTTTGAAAAAGCGGTAGAATGACTTCTTTTTAAAGGTGGTTTTGGTTGCGTAGAAATTGATGTTGGCACAGTCGTTCCTGTAAATGTAGTGATTGAAGAAAGTGTGGATATTGATGGGGGTCCACTGAGTGACTTTGGTTTGGGGTTGTCGCTTAATACAGGGGGAGGTATTTGAGCTGGACGGTTAGAAGTAGCATGATTCGAAGAAGAACTGCTTGTTAAAGAAGTAAAAGTAGCAGCAGTTGAAGTTGTTTCTGTAGAAGGAGAAGTGGTAGCAGTGCTCGTATTTGCAGTAGCCGAAACTGCTTCAGATTGTAGATCAGCAATTGCAGCATTTAATTTTTCTACTACCATTCCAAGTCGCGATATTTGAAATGTCATGGTTACAACATTTTGATCAAACGATATATTTTTAGGACAAAGTTTTTTTATATGGTTACTAAATTCAATATAATTTTTTGCAGTAACAATCGTTTTAATAATTTCAATTTCTAAAGAAATTTCTATTTCTTGATTGCCATCCTTTCTGATAACTTGTATTACTTGATGTTTAGCAGGAAATCTTAATGCGTTGTAAATGGGTGAGTCAGATTTTAAGTCTATCAGCTTGTCTTTTAATAATTCTATTTTGCACAGGGGAATTTCACTCATTTTAATTTCTTTGTCTGAAATGAGTTCCCATTTTATTTTTTTGCCGACCACCATTTCTATGAAAATTTTTAAACATTTTATATGGTAATAGCTATTATAAGGAGGATGTTGAATTGCTGCGGTGAAGTCATCATCGTTAGTAGCTTTCCTTAATGCCTCAATGTCATTCATTAACTCTTCAGTGATGCCGGTATCATTAAGTGTCATCGAAAATTGTTCATTTTCGAGCGCGTCTTTCAATCGTTGCAGCAAGGGGAGAATAGGTAATTCTATGTTTTCACATTTTTGATCAGTGATGGTGGTTGCAGATGCTGTCATATTGTTCTCCTCATTTTATAATTTTAAAAAAATCAATTATACATTTTATGAATTCAAAATTATTCTATCATTTTTACTGTTTCTTTCTGATAATTTTTCTAATAACGAAATTATTTTTTGTTTGCCCGATGAAATTGAATAATGATTCTCTACAAACCGCAAGCCATTGTTCGAAAGTTTTTCTCATAGAACTTCATTTGAATGATGAATGATATCCACTTTTAAATAATGGCCTAAAGACATTTTAATGTGGTCCATTTAAAAAACGTTACTATATAGGATTACACTTGACCCCTGCTTTTTTCTTTCCATCGCGCATATACTTTTATACTTTCTGCATCAGGATGATATTCCATTGGCATTTTGCGTTCTTGCCAAGGTTTATTAAATTCACCGTAAAAACTTTCAAACGTAAAATATTTTCGATTATCCGTGTAATATTTTGAATAGTCATCACGTGATGTAATAAAAATAACTTTGTCGGGACTGCAATAATACATTGCAGCAAGACACATCGGACAGGGATGCGCCATAATATAAAATACACATTTCTCTAAATGTTCTGTTTGTAATAATTGTGTTGCTTTTCGAATGGCAACAATTTCTGCGTGCGCAGTGGGATCTTTTGTTTGCGCCACTAAATTAGCTCCTTCTGCAATTATTTTTCCTTCTTTGACAATTAAACATGCGAAAGGACGTCCACCTTCTTCTACATTTTTTTTGGCGAGATCAATGGTGTGTTTAATGAAATTCATTTTAATGTGCTCCGCTCTGAAAACGTTACTATATTTGCGTGCTTAAAATTATTCTATTCTTTTTTTAAAAAAATCGATCATAAATTTTTTGCGGCTATTTTTCATGATAGCAACAGATGCGCCGGGAATTTTCCACGTTTCCATTAATTTTAAAACGGAAATAAATTAAAACTAAAATCAGTCACAATCAAGGAAAATCATGAAAAATAATAAATTGAAAATTATCATCCAAAAATCAGTTCAAGAAGTATTTGCATTTACTGTTAATCCTAATAACACACCCAAATGGATCGATGGTGTTGTCGTGGAAAAAACAAATGAATGGCCGCCGAGCATTGGAACGATTTATGAAAATTGTGATGATAAAAATAATTTTTCAATTTATCGTGTGACAAAATTTGAAATGAATAAAGAATTTGAATTAACGAAACAAGATGAATCGACTTATGTTGTAAATTATTTTTATCGTGCGGTGCCAGATAATTCGACTGAGCTTGTTTATCATGAGTGGGTGAGTGAGGGTGTGATAGAGAATCCATTTACTCAAGAGATGTTGGAGCAGTTGAAAAAAGTGATGGAAAAATAAGGCAGAAATGTGAGTTTTCTTAAGATTTCCTTAATATTTCCTTGGTTATAATTAGCTACCAAAAAACAGAGAAGGAGAGTCGCGATGCAAAGTAATGATCAACCCAAAAAACCGAATGAAGCAAGTACGTCTTCAGCAAGTGTTTCTTCTGCAGCTGCAAAAAAAGCTTTTTTTGAAAAAGCAGCTAACGATTCTGCTGCAAAAACGCCTCCTCTTCAGTGTGCATCCACATCTGCTAGCACTAAATCTGTTTTAAATAGATTTCCATCTGTTACAACGACTGCTGCAGTTGCCACGCCCTCAACAACAAATGCAGGGCCCGTGAAAAAAGATGCTTCTGCAGTGACAACAGCAACAGCGAATGTTCCTTCATTTGTAAGACGATCTTCTGTACTGCAATCTTCTGCGCTTTTTGAAAAAGCAGCTGCTGACTCTGTTGTTTCAAAAAGAAGTGCACCTATTCAAATGCCTAAAAAATCAGGATCTATCTTAAAAATAGCAGATATGTTTGGAGGAATGGATAAAACTCTTAAAGAAAAATTAACGAAACAAGCAGAAAAAGTAAAAGCAGATTGCAAAAATATGTTTGATCAAAAAAATACAAATGATGTACAACAAAATATGTTTGCAGCGGGGATGGTAAAAGTAATTAATGATGTAACACCTGAGCTGAAGCGACAGGCCGTTATTGCTGCAAGAAAAGCCAAAATTGTTTCTGTGCCAAGTGCAGCTATGACAGCAACGACAAACGTTGTTGCTTCTGCTGTGAGTGTTTCAAAAATGGTGGGAACAGGCACAACAAATTCTTTACCAACAGCAATGACAGCAACGACAGGAATGGCTGCTTCTGCTGTGAATGTTTCAACAATAGTGGGAATAGGAACAACAACAAATTCTTCAGCTGCAACTTCTGTGAGTGTTTCTCCTAGTGTTGTATCCACTTCAAGTTTACATCAACCTGAGCAAACACCTTCTGCTGCAAAAGATTCTAAAACAGCAGGTTCTAATGATTCTGACGAAAAAATTGGCGCAGAATTTGAAAATCTCGTGATGGAAAAAACAAAAAAACTTTTCGAACCTTTCCGAAATAAAATGGAAGAATATAAAGCTTATGTTGAAGGAGGTTATGAAAATTTATCTGCAGATTTAAAAGAAAAATTTGAATTGCAGACATTCTTTTTGTATGCAACAACTCAGTCTGAAGTAGTAAATTTCAATACATGCAAGGATAGACTTAATTTATGTTTCGAGGATTTTATGGAGTATGTTAATTCCTTTGTTGATTCAGAGAGGGGCGAGATTGAAAGAAAATTAAAGGAAGAAATGTCAAAAATGGTAGACATAATAGCTAAGTGGGATAAAAGTAAAAAGTTCGTCAGAAAAACATTAGATAACGTATATATTCCCACGTTGCTTGCACAAGTATCCCATCCTCACTTGAATTCATGGAAAGATGATGTAAGTAACACGGTGAGAAATGGATTGAACTATGTTGATAAAATCAATAGAGAAGAATTGGAATTACTGTTTGGAGACAAGTTCGAAAAAGTATATGGTGAATATGAACAAGCAAAAGCAAATAGAAGATTGAAATCTCGTACAGGTATTGCACTTTGTCCAAATACTCGAACGAGTGTGCTACCCACTGTTCGTGAATCTGAAGAAGATACGAAGAAAAAAATTGCTGCATTAACAGCAGCACCCGTGTCGGCTCCTCCAGCGCCAAAAAAATAAAAAATCAGATGCTCACTTTTGGGAATTAAAAATTTCTGGAAGTGAGTTTTTTATTCATCCTAAAAATTTTCCATGAAAAAATTATTTACATAACAGAGGTATTTAAATTTATAGTTCGGTTATTGTAGATGATCCTCAATCCAACGTGCAGCTTATTTCTGCTCCATCCAATTTTCGAGAATAAATATTAAATTTTTGTTGTCTATAAAAGAGTTTTTCATTATTATTTTCCCCATTTTTCCAAATGGGGTACAGATTATTAGTTTTCATAAAATAAATTCACAGGAGTGAAAGATTATGAAAAAGAAAAAATCGTTAACCAATAAATCAGGTAGAGTACGAGAGTTAACACGAAAAAATATTCGGGCGATGCAATTAGCGCGCGCGGTATTACCTTCTCAATTAGTCGATATACTTCCAAAACATCAAACTCAATCTAAAAAAGAATATGTTTCTTTTAACTTATCAGATTATGTCGATAATCCTGTCGCGTTTGCGCGTATTGAAGCAGGGCTTACTCAAGCGCAACTTGCGAGGCGGATGAAAGTGAAGTCGGCTCATATCAGTAAATTGGAAGCGCAAAATAAAGTGACTGCAAAAATATTGAAGAAAGTAAAAGAAGTGATAGAGGGGAAATTGAAATAATTGGTGTGAGATAAATGCATTGTTGAGCATCCTATGATAATAAAAAACTGTCAGTAGTGCTGACAGTATTCCCTATTAATGATCCTTTGTTTTTGATAATTCATCTACTCGTAGCAATTTATTAAATTAATATGTGTATAGTTAGCTGTTAAAAGGATGGCTATTTTTCTTTATCCATCATGAATATCAATGACTTCTTTTTCACCTAATGTTTTCATTTTTTCCTGTGAAGAATTATCGACGTGCAAGATTTTTTAGCGCGATATGATATTTTTTCATCGCTTTTTGAGTGGCTTCTCTCAACTCTTCTTTTGTAGGGCGAGTTTTGAGAATTTCTTTTTTAGTAATAGTCTTTTTTTCTGTTTTCTTGTTAGCAGGCATATTTATCTCCACTGAAGAAAGATTTTCAGTATAAGTATGACATATAAATTAGATCAAGATGTTGTTGAAATCTGGCTCCCCGAACTGGACTCGAACCAGTGACCCATTGATTAACAGTCAATTGCTCTACCGACTGAGCTATCGGGGAATGCGCATAAGAAAAGTGAACTGCATAGTAATCAGAGCGGGCTTTTTCGTCAATATTTTTATGCTTTAGATTGTTGGATGGATAACCGCCATTTTAGAATCCATTCTGTGGCGCCGAACAAAATGAATCCAAAAAATAAATCGCTCAATAAACTATTTTTAAAAAAGGGAATAGCTGCGACGTAACACTGAATCAATCCATCGAATGTGAAGGGATATAAAACACCGCTAAACCAGACACCAAAATTGGAAATAATAAAAAATAAAATAGCGGAAGAAATGCAGGCGAATCCAACGCGGTGTAAATATTTTCTGGATGCCACTTCTCGCACTTCGCGCTCGGCTGGCATGGCAACTTTTCCCATCCATACCATTGCTGCATAACATCCATATTGCCAATACCATCCTGAATAAAACAAACTTCCTAAAAATAAATCTCCCACAGCAACAGATAACAATGCAATTAAACATGCCATAAAAAATCGATTAAAATACGCACCGCAAAAAAGTGCAATCGCATCAATCGGAGAAAAATTCGGTGGATGATTTAAAAATCCGGGAATAGCAATGCGTGTTAATGTTGCGAGTAAAATAATACTGAATATAATTTTAAAATTATTATTTTTTAACATAATTTATTTCACTGTGTGTGATATCTGTCATGCCAGCATGCTTTTAGCTGGCATCCATCAAAAGAAAGACACTGGATGCGACCTCGCGCTTCGCGCGACTGGCATAACAACGTTAGGAAGTTTTCACTGCTTGATGCAACCGCTGCATCGCCTCTTTAATTTTTTCCATACTCGTCGCATACGACAAACGAATATAACCTTGCAATCCAAATGCAGAACCCGGCACGACAGCAATTCCCGCTTTATCTAATAAGAAATCAGAAAATTCAATATCATCTTTTAAATTTAATTTTTTAATTAATTTTTCAACACACGGAAAAAGATAAAATGTTCCATCACACGGAATACAATTTATTTCAGAAATTTTTTGTAATTCATTTAAAATAAAATCATGTCGTTCTTTATACGCGCGCGTCATGATTTGAATGCACGATTGATCTCCATTAAGTGCCGCTTCTGCAGCATATTGTGAAATACTTGCAGGATTCGATGTGCTTTGCGATTGAATTTTTTTCATTGCAGAAATAATTTTTGCATCACCCGCCGCATAACCAATTCTCCAACCGGTCATCGCATACGCTTTTGAAACACCGTTCACAATAATCGTGCGTTCATATAATGCAGGACACGCCATCACAATATTTGAGAATGGTTCTGAACTCCACAATGTGTGTTCATAAATATCATCACTCACAATTAAAATATCAGGATATTTTAATAACACAGCCGCTAATGCTTTTAATTCTGCGTGCGTATATGACATTCCAGAAGGATTCGATGGGCTATTTAAAACAACTAATTTTGTTTTCGATGTAATCGCATCAGAAAGTTGTTGAGGTGTAATTTTAAATTTTTGTTCAATGCCTGCTGTAATCATCACAGGAACCGCATCCATTAATTTCGCCATATCAGGATAAGACACCCAAAATGGCGCAGGAATAATGACTTCATCTTCAGGATTTAAAACAGCCGCAAATAAATTATAAAGACTATGTTTTGCACCATCAGAAACTAAAACTTGTGAGAGTTCATATTTTAATTGATTATCGCGAGAAAATTTTTGAATGATAGCTTTTTTAAGACTGCTGATTCCATCGACAGCTGTATATTTTGTAAAACCTTTTTGAATTGCTTGAATGGCTACATTTTTTATAAAATCAGGTGTGTCAAAATCCGGTTCACCAACACTTAAGCTAATAATATTTTTTCCTGCTGCAATGAGTTCGTCAGCACGCGCAGCGACAGCAAGCGTCGGAGAAGGTTTAACGCGTTGTACACGAGCAGCTAATTCTTTTATCATAGGCACTCCACAGTGAGCTGCGAATTATAACTAATTACTCATCTTCTGCAAGTTGATAACAAAAATGACTGATTTATTCGAGATAAAATCTAATTTCAAACCGGCGGGTGATCAGCCGAATGCTATTCATTTGCTCACAGAAGGCTTAAAACAAGGCCTTATGTATCAAACATTATTAGGTGTTACGGGTTCAGGAAAAACATTTACGATTGCAAATGTCATTCAAGCTGTGCAGCGTCCTACATTAATTTTGGCGCCAAATAAAACACTCGCTGCGCAATTATATGGCGAAATGAAAGAATTTTTTCCTGAAAATGCAGTCGAATATTTTGTTTCTTATTACGATTATTATCAGCCAGAAGCGTATGTGCCTTCTTCCGATACGTATATTGCAAAAGATGCTTCGATTAATGATCACATTGAACAAATGCGTTTATCTGCAACAAAAGCATTACTCGAACGACGTGATGCCATTATTGTTGCAACAGTGTCAGCAATTTATGGATTAGGTGATCCTGAAATGTATTTAAGTATGGTATTGCATCTGGATCGCGGTGATCGAATTGATCAACGACAATTACTAAGACGTTTAGCTGAATTACAATACACACGAAATGATTTAGATTTACAGCGCGCTACTTATCGAGTGCGTGGTGAGGTAATCGATGTGTATCCAGCAGATTCAGAAAAAAATGCAATACGCATTTCTTTATTTGATGAAACAATTGAAGACTTACATTTTTTTGATCCACTCACTGGACAACTCTTAAAAAAAGTTCCGCGTGTCACCATTTTTCCTAAATCACATTACGTTACTGCGCGTGAGACTGTTGTGGGTGCCATTGATAAAATAAAAATAGAATTAAAAGAACGTCTCGCAGAATTAAATAGTTTAAATAAATTAGTCGAAGCACAACGTTTAGAACAACGTGCGATGTATGATTTAGAATTAATGAATGAATTAGGATATTGTCCGGGTATTGAAAATTACTCGAGATATTTATCAGGAAGAAATCCAGGTGATCCTCCGCCCACATTATTTGATTATTTACCGAATGATTCATTATTAGTTGTCGATGAATCACATGTGACGATTCCGCAAATAAGAGGAATGTATCGCGGTGATCGTTCACGTAAAGAAACATTAGTGGAATATGGATTTCGTTTGCCATCTGCATTAGATAATCGTCCACTTCGTTTTGATGAATTTGAAAAACGCGCACCGCAAATGATTTTTGTTTCAGCAACACCGTCTGATTATGAACACGAACATGCAAGTGCTGTGATTGAACAAGTGGTGCGTCCAACAGGATTATTAGATCCTGAAGTTGAAGTGCGTCCCGCGACAACACAAGTCGACGATTTACTTTCTGAAATTACAAAACGTGCAGAAAAAAATGAACGTGTATTAGTCACAACACTCACTAAACGATTAGCTGAAGATCTCACAGACTATTTAGAAGAACATAATGTACGCGTTCGTTATTTACATTCTGATATTGATACGGTTGAGCGTGTCGAAATTATTCGTGATTTGCGTTTAGGAAAATTTGATGTGTTAGTCGGAATTAATTTATTACGTGAAGGATTAGATTTACCTGAAGTTTCTTTAGTCGCTGTATTAGATGCAGATAAAGAAGGGTTTTTACGTTCTGAAACCTCTTTAATTCAAACGATGGGACGTGCTGCAAGAAACTTTAATGGCAGAGCTATTTTATATGCAGATCGAATGACGCGATCAATGACAGCTGCAATCGATGAAACCAGTCGTCGTCGTGAAAAACAAAAAGAATATAATGAAGCGCATGGTATTACACCGAAAGGAATACAAAAAGCAGTGCACGATATTATGGAAGGTGCGTATTCAGAAAAATCCGTGCGTGGAAAATTATTTTCAAAAGTTGCAGAAAAAAATGCAGAATACATTGCATTATCACCTGAAAAACGCGTGAAAAAAATTGCTGTATTGGAAAAACAAATGTATGAACATGCACACAATTTAGAATTTGAAGAAGCATCGCAACTTCGCGATTTAATTCATGAATTGCAAAAACTTGATTTGTAATAAATAATAGCGAACCTTAAAACTATCGGGCTTCTCTAGAAATTGCTATTTTGTGCTAGAACGAGGCGCGCAAATTTTTAAAAGCGGAGTTTATATTTGATAAATGAGCATTTTAAAAATTTGCGCAACGAAGTTATAGCGCAAAAGAGCAATTTATAGAGAAGCCCCAGCTAGGAGGCACGTAGCTCAGTGGTAGAGCACCACCTTGACATGGTGGTGGTCGGTGGTTCGATCCCACTCGTGCCTACCATGATTAGAATTTCAAAAAATGGAAATGAAAATATTATGCCAGTGATTACGCTTCCCGATAAAAGTCAAAAAAAATTTGATAAATCGATTACTGTTGCTGAAGTTGCTGCAAGTATTGGCGCAGGCTTATTAAAAGCAACACTCGCAGGAAAAGTAAATGATCATTTAGTCGATGCTTCTTTTTTAATTGAACATGATGCGACGGTGCGCATCATTACAGATCGTGATAAAGAAGGATTAGAAATTATTCGTCACTCCACTGCGCATTTACTCGCGCAAGCTGTCAAAACATTATTTCCAACCGCGCAAGTTGCAATTGGTCCTGTCACTGAAGAGGGATTTTATTATGATTTTGCATTAGGTCATGCATTTACACCGGAAGATTTAATTCGCATCGAAGAAAAAATGCATGAAATCGCTGCGCTTGATCTTCCCGTCGTGCATCGTTCTTGGTCACGCGAAGAAGCCATTCATTATTTTCGTGACATTGGTGAAGAATATAAATTAAAAATTATTCACGATATTCCAGAAGCAGAAACACTTACCATTTATCAGCAAGGAAAATTTATTGATTTGTGTCGTGGCCCACATGTTCCAAATACGGGACGACTGAAAGCATTTAAGCTGACTAAATTAGCGGGCGCTTATTGGCGTGGTGATGCAAAAAATGAAATGTTACAACGAATTTATGGAACTGCTTTTCCTGATCAAAAAGCATTAGATGCACATTTTATTGCATTAGAAGAAGCAGAAAAAAGAGATCACAGAAAATTAGCAAAAACACTCGATTTATTTCATTTCCAAGAAGAATCCCCTGGAATGGTTTTTTGGCATCCGAACGGATGGATTATTTATACAGAAATTAAAAAATATATCAGTCAGCAATTAAGTTTGAATGGTTATCAAGAAATTTCAACACCACAATTAGTGGATTTAGAACTGTGGAAAAAATCCGGACATTGGGCGATGTTCAATGAAGAAATGTTTTCAATGGAAATTGATAAACGTCATTTCGCATTAAAGCCAATGAATTGTCCGTGTCATGTTTTAGTTTTCAAACAAGGGATGCGTAGTTATCGTGAATTACCAATACGTTTTGCAGAATATGGTTGTTGTCATCGAAATGAATTATCGGGTGCAATGCATGGGCTCATGCGTGTGCGACAACTCGTGCAAGATGATGCGCATATTTTTTGTACGGAAGATCAAATACAAAGTGAATCAGTAAAATTTATTAAACTCGTATTAGAAGTGTATAAAGATTTTGGTTTTGATGAAGTGATTACAAAATTGGCGTTGCGTCCTGATAAACGAATTGGTTCTGATCAATCGTGGGACAAAGCAGAACACGCGCTTGCAAAAGCACTGGAAGAAGCGGGATTACCTTTTGATCTTCGTCCAGGTGAAGGTGGATTTTATGGTCCTAAAATTGAATTTCATTTAAAAGATTGTATTGGGCGAACGTGGCAATGCGGAACGTTGCAAGTGGATTACAATCAACCCGAACGTTTAGAGGCTTATTATATTGGTGAAGACAGCAGCAAAAAAACGCCGGTCATGTTACATCGTGCAATTCTTGGATCATTAGAACGTTTTATTGGTGTTTTAATAGAGCAATACGCAGGGAAATTACCCGTCTGGTTAGCACCCACACAAGTCATGGTGATGAATATTACGACCAAACAGGCGCAATTTGCAGAAGAAACCGTACAATTTTTGCAAAAACAAGGCGTTCGTGCAAAATCGGACTTGAGAAATGAGAAGATCGGCTTTAAAATCCGCGAGCACACATTACAGTGTATTCCGTATTTGTTCGTCATCGGAGATCGCGAAGTTGAATCGCGTACTGTCGCTGTTCGCACCCAACAAGGGAAAGATCTTGGAAGTTTATCTCTTGAAAAGAGCGTTGAGCTTATTCGTGATGCAGTTGCTGAACGTGCGCGTACTGAAATAGGAGGAAACAAGAATTAGTACAGACAGAAAACCAAGAATCAACGAACAAATTCGTGTCCCGGAAGTTCGGTTGATCGATGCAGAAGGCCAACAGCTGGGTGTTGTTTCAACAGCAGAAGCTATTCGTTTAAGTGAACAAGCAGGATTAGAGCTGGTGGAGGTTTCTCCCGAAGCAAGTCCTCCTGTGTGTCGCATTATGAATTACGGTAAATTTAAGTATCAGCAAGAAAAACGTAAATCTGCGGCGAAAAAGAAGCAAAAGCAAATTCATATTAAAGAAATTAAACTGCGTCCAGTGACAGAAGAAGCAGATTATCAAGTGAAATTGCGCAGTATTTTTCGTTTCTTAGAAGAGGGAGACAAAGCAAAAGTCACTGTACGTTTTCGTGGGCGAGAATTAACGCATCCTGAATTAGGAATGCAATTAATGGAACGCATCATCGGCGATTTAGCTGAAAATGCAGTTGTAGAACAAAGACCAAAATTTGAAGGCCGGCAAATTGTAATGGTAGTAGGCCCTAAAAAAAGTTAGGGCACTAATAAAATTTAAAGTGGAGTGTGATAACATGCCAAAATTAAAATCGAATCGGGGCGCAGCAAAACGTTTTCGCAAAACAGCGAAAGGGTTTAAACATCGCCGCGCAAATCGCAGTCATATTTTGACGAAAAAATCGACGAAACGTAAGCGTCATTTACGTGCGAATAAACAAGTTAATAAATCAGATCAGCGCGGCATAGCTCGTATGCTGCCTTACAGTTAAAGGAGCATGTCATGCCAAGAGTAAAACGTGGTGTCACCGCGAGAGCGAGACACAAAAAAGTTTTAAAGAAAGCGAAAGGTTATTACAGCGCGCGTAGTCGCGTGTATCGTGTTGCGAAACAAGCCGTCATTAAAGCAGCGCAATATGCGTATCGTGATCGCAAACAGAAAAAACGCGAATTTCGTTCATTGTGGATTATTCGTATTAATGCAGCTGCACGCGAACATGGAATGACGTATGGTCATTTTATTTTTGGATTAAAAAAATCTGCGATTGCAATTGATAGAAAAGTATTAGCTGATATTGCTGTACACGATCGCACTGCATTTGCGGCGTTAGTAGAGCAAGCGAAAACACAATTAGCTGCATAATTTTTTTGTCATGCCAGCCGAGCGCTTTTTGCGAGAGGTGGCATCCAGCGGTTTTGATTTTGCTTGTATAAAAAAATAGGTTTTTGCAGTGTGCAGACCGAAGGTCTGCCAGCCGACGTTCTTTGTCGGCCTAGCCCAGGGTTAAGGGCGCTTGCTTTTTAGCGCCCGCAACCCTGGGTAAAAATGAATGTAAATGTTGGAGCCCCGAAGGGGCGAAACAAAAAAACATAATTTTATTTTTGTAGTTTTGATTTTACAAAATAAAAATCGCACGGAATTCTAATGACTAATCTGGATGAACTTGTACGACAAGCTTCAACTTCTATCTCCCACGCAGAAGATTTAAAAACGCTCGATGATTATCGAATACTTTATCTAGGTAAAAAAGGTCAGCTCACCGAAAGTTTAAAAAGCTTAGGGCAACTTCCTCCAGAAGAGCGTCCTCTCTTCGGACAAAAAGTCAATCAAGCAAAAAAAATTTTAGAAGATTTAATCGAATCACGTACCGCATTATTACAGCAAGCACAAATCAATCAAAAATTATCTTCAGAATCGATTGATATCACTTTATCAGGTCGTCGCAAAGAATTAGGTTCATTGCATCCTGTTACAAAAACACGCGAACGCATTGAAACTATTTTTTCACAAATGGGATTTATCACACTCGATGGTCCTGAAATTGAAGATGATTATCACAATTTTGAAGCGCTCAATATTCCTGCATTACATCCCGCACGCGCAATGCAAGACACATTTTATTTTCCAGATAATTTATTATTACGCACACACATGTCACCCGTGCAAATACGCACAATGGAAAATTCAAAACCACCGATTCGCATTATTGCAATGGGACGCACCTATCGACGTGATTTTGATTTAACGCACACACCCATGTTTCATCAAATAGAAGGATTGATGGTAGATGAAAATGTTAGCATGGCGGATTTGAAAGGTATTTTAACGCATTTTTTGCATACTTTTTTTGAAACAGATTTACCCATTCGTTTTCGTGCTTCTTATTTTCCTTTCACAGAACCGTCAGCAGAAGTCGATGTAAAATGTATTCAATGTGCAGGTAAAGGTTGTCGCATTTGTAAAAATACAGGATGGTTAGAAGTATTAGGTTCAGGCATGGTGCATCCGAATGTTTTTAAATTTGTGGGGATTGATAGCGAACGTTACACCGGTTGGGCATTTGGTGCGGGGCTCGATCGTTTAGCGATGTTGCGTTATGGCATTTCAGATTTGCGTTCTCTTTTTGAAAATGATTTGCGTTTTTTAAGGCAATTTTAATATGAAAATCAGCGAACATTGGTTAAAAGAATGGGTGAATCCCGCGTGCACGCGCGAACAATTATGTGAACGCATGACACTATCAGGTCTTGAAATTGAAAGTATCACACCGGTTGCAGAAAAATTTTCAAATGTAATTGTTGGAAAAATTTTGAATGTTGAAAAACATCCTGAAGCAGAACGTCTTTCATTATGTGACGTTGAAGTTGGAAAAGAAAAAATTTTAAAAATTGTGTGTGGCGCAACCAATGTTAAAGCAGGAATGAAAGTGCCCACAGCAATTGCAGGTGCGCATCTTCCGAATGATTTAAAAATAGCTGAAACAGTCATTCGAAATATCACATCACAAGGAATGCTTTGTTCAGCAAGTGAATTAGGACTCACCGATAAAAGTGAAGGGCTCATTGAATTACCCAAAGATGCAGTGATTGGTGAATCGATTTGGGATTATTTGAAATTATCAGATTATGTATGGGATGTGAGTATTACGCCGAATCGTGGTGATTGTTTAAGTGTGATGGGATTAGCAAAAGATATTTCCGCACTGACAGAAACAAAATTAATTTCACCTGAAATAAAATCAGTTAAAGAAAAAATAAAAGATACATTTCCTGTTTCAATTGAATCGCCAGAAGATTGTCCGCGTTATGTTGGACGCATTATTCGAAATATTAAAGCAGATGCCGATACACCCATGTGGATGCGTGAGCGTTTACGTCGCGCGGGGGTGCGTGTGATTAGTCCTGTTGTCGATGTCACAAACTATGTGTTGTTAGAATTAGGACAACCCATGCACGCATTTGATCTTGATAAATTAAATAAAAAAATAATTGTACGTAAAGCAAAACAAAATGAAAAATTAGAATTACTCGATGGACAAACCGTTGAACTCACATCCGATACGTTATTAATTGCCGATCAAGAAAAACCATTAGCGATTGCAGGTGCAATGGGTGGATTGGAATCGAGTGTCACATTACTGACACAAAATATTTTTCTAGAAATAGCTTATTTTAAGCCAGAAAGTATTGCGCGCGCGGTACGTCGTTTTAAATTAACGTCTGAAGGTTGCTATCGTTTTGAGCGCGGTGTTGATCCTGAATTGCAAAAAATTGCGATGGATCGCGCAACAGAATTGTTATTGCAAATTACAGGGGGTGAAGCAGGGCCTGTTATAGAAGTTTCTGAAAAAAAATATTTACCACAACCCAAAGAAATTTTATTACGCAAATCTCGCATTCATCAAATTTTAAAAATGCTTATTTCGGATGAAAAAATCGAATTGATTTTTAAAAATTTAGAATTAGATTGTAAAAAAAATTCAGAAGGGTGGCGCGTAATTGTTCCGCCGCGACGTTTTGATTTGTCATTAGAAATTGATTTAATCGAAGAAATTTTTCGTGTCTATGGCGCAGAACATTTACCCACGCATAATTTTGTTGCACCTTTTAAAATTAATCCGCAAACAGAAAAAAAAGTTTCACAGTCAGCCGTGTGCGATACGTTATGCCATTTAGGTTATCAAGAAGTGATTACGTATTCTTTCGTAAATAAAAAAATACAAGCACTATTAAATCCTTCTGTGACAGCAAAAGAATTATTAAATCCCATCACAGCTGAAATGGATGTGATGCGTACGAATTTATGGCCAGGATTTATTAACACATTACTCTTTAATCAAAATCGTCAGCAAAATCGAATTCGTGTTTTTGAAATAGGATTGCGTTTTACGCCTGATAATAAACAAGAAAAAATGTTAGCAGGATTAATTTCTGGTGAGGTGTTAGCAGAACAATGGAGCGTGCCTAAGCGCGAAGTCGATTTTTTTGATATGAAAGGTGATTTGCAAAATTTATTTTTATTAACGCATGCAGAAAATGAATTTACATTTAAACGCGCGGAACATCCTGCACTCCATCCCGGACAAACCGCAGAAATTTTTCGCGGGGATCAATGCATTGGAATTTTAGGCGCACTCCATCCGCATGTGTTGCAAACACTACAAATTATTGGAAAAGTATTTGTGTTTGAATTGGCATTGGATTTATTTGCGAAAGCATCTGTTCCTGCGTCAGCTGAAATTTCTAAATTCCCCGAAGTGCGTCGAGACCTTGCACTGATTGTTGCTCAAACAATTTCTGCGGAAGAAATTGAAAAAACAATTACAGACGTTGCAAAAGAATTATTAAAAGAAATTTTTGTGTTTGATGTTTATCAAGGAAAAGGGATTCCAGATGGCCATAAAAGTATCGCTTTAGCCTTGACGTTACAGCATTCTTCGCGCACTCTAATAGATCAAGAAGTAGTAGAACTTCTTGATCGAGTTGTAGTCACATTGAAAGGGAAATTTAACGCACAGCTAAGAGGCTAAACTATGACAGCACTTACGAAAGCAGATATTGCAGAACGTCTTTTTCACGACATTGGTATTACCAAACGTGAAGCAAAGGAAATGGTCGAGTTATTTTTCAATGATATCAGCGCCGCATTAGAAAAAGGTCAGCAAGTCAAACTTTCAGGATTTGGAAATTTTGAATTGCATGATAAAAATGAACGTCCTGGACGCAATCCTAAAACAGGTGAAGAAATTCCTGTTTCAGCAAGACGCGTTGCGACTTTTCACAGCGGACAAAAATTAAGAGCGCGTGTGGAAACTTATGCAGGAAATGTCGAAAAAGAAACTTCTAACGCAGAGTAGTCAACGCGGTACCACCGTAAAAGATTTACCGACTATTCCTGATAAACGTTACTTTACCATGAGTGAAGCAAGTATTTTGTGTGGCGTAAAACCACATGTTTTACGCTATTGGGAACAAGAATTTTCAGAACTCAATCCTACTAAACGCCGCGGCAATCGTCGTTATTATCAATTTAATGATATTTTATTGATACGACAAATTCGTACTTTACTCTATGAAAAAGGCTTTACTATTGAAGGCGCGCGCGCGAAACTGTCGGCCGGTTCTTGCGAGGTGGGTTTGAGTGTCAAAACAGATGCAGTCATTAAGAAAATGATTGTGGAACTCGAAAACATTTTAAAAAAATTGTCAGTACCGTAAGGGGCTTTGAGATTTCGCTATGCCGAGACAGAAATCGCTCATAGTAGAAATTCAACAGCCCCTAGAGTCGCGGGGCGTAGCGCAGCCTGGTAGCGCACTTGTCTGGGGGGCAAGTGGTCGCCGGTTCAAATCCGGCCGTCCCGACCAAAATTCCTTCTAAATAGCCAAAAAGACCCTGAAAACTATCAAAAAAGAACCAAATCGGTTATAATGCGAGCAAATTTTATCATTAAAAAACGAGGCTCTCATTATGCTGACTCACGCAGATTTTAATTTTTTAAAAGAAGTCAAAAAGCAAAAAAAATATACCTTGCAACCAGTACAAGCCCAGCTTGCAACGCTTGATGAGGCTCAAAAGAAAAATGCCGCTGCTCTGACCAAAGAAAGTATTAAACTTGCTACCACTCTACTGGCTGCACCTGTCGCTGTTACCTCTGCTGCAGATAAACAAACAGATAATAAAAAAGAAGTCTCTAAGCTTGATGAAGTAAAAAATGACATAAGAAAAATTACTAAACAAATAACAGATAAAAAAATAGAAATACAAAAATTAGAAAAAGAAATTAAAACATTTTGTGCAACGCGCAAAAAAGATATTTTTCTCTATGCAGAATCCCTCGCTGTTTTAGGCGATGACAAAGCAATTGCTGAACTTCTTTTCGAACAAGGAAAGAAAAATGATGCAACATTATTAAATAAACTGATTACAAGAATTGCACGTGGTTATGTGATAGGTGATTTACCAGAAAAAGCAGATGAATATTATGAAAAAAGAAAATTAGATGCAAAGTTGGCAAATACACCGAGTAATAAAGAATTATTGAAAGAAATGGCGAGTGCAATTGCAGAAGGACACGCAACTCAACTCAGTCATGAGGACGTGAAATATTACAGAGAAGATTGTGCATTCAGTATGAATGTCGAACCTCATTGGAGAGGTTGTCCTGCTGATGTTCATTCGATCGCAAATGGTTATTATTTAGTGGATTATTCAGTGAAGCCAACAGCGCCACATGATATGCGAGAAGCCTGTATCGCACGAAATGGAATGTTAACACAAACTCAATTCAGTATTATCCAACGATTATTAAATCCAAAAAATGAAAAACATGCTGCAGCGATTATTGCAGAATGTGCTGATGATACTTTTACATTAGCTGAAGCACATGCAGCAAAAGGAGATTCAAAAACAGCTGAAGGATTTCTTCAGCCTTATCCTAACGGTAGCGCTGCACGCAATGAAGCCTCTATCAGAATTATTCGTGGTTATGTTATCGGCGGTTTTTTTGAAGAAAAAATAAAAAGACTTCATCAAACACAAGCAACTGCTGCAGGAAAATTAACAGCAACCTTTGAAGAAAGAGAATTATTTCGACGAACAGTGAATTCTATTGCTGAAGCATTAGCTATTCGATCAGATCACTTGCAAACAGAAAAATATTGGAAAATCTTTGCTGCCGATATTCGATTTATTGCAAATGGTTATTATCTTGCTGGATATTTTTCAGATAAAAAAACAGCTTTATTAACGTTGTCAAAAATAAATAATCCAAGTTTTAGATATGCCATTGCAATGACGCTGCATCAAAATTATCTTCTGCAATTTAATCCTTTGATGTTGCTTCCTGAAGCAAATCGTATTCATGTAACAGAATTGCCTTATCCTTTATTTAAAAAGTATGTCAAATCAGATACGCAAGAATTTCTTAAATTTTTTGTTTATTCTGGAATTCCTATTGATGGAAATTTTATTGTTTTATCTCTTGTTCTTTCTTATTGGTCTCCTGCAACAGATTCGCATCATGCAAGTGCAATTGTTTCTATGGTAAAAGGACAATTTCGTGAAGGTGTGTATCGCGATGTCGATTTCAATCAAGCATTATTAGAAGATTTTGGGTATGAAACACCTATTAAAAGTGAATTAGAAGAGTGCGAAGAAGAAATGAAACTTGAGTGTGCGCGTACAAATATTTCAGAAAGTTTTATGGGTTTTTATAATAATGTGGGTACATTATTTTCTCGATCTATAGCAAATAAAGCTTACATGGTTGCAGAAGCTGCAAAAGAAGCCAAATCATTTGAAGCGATAGAAAAAGCAATCAAATTAGTAAAGGGTTCTGATAATACAGAAGACTTCACGGCAGTCATTGAAAAAAATATGAGATTTCTTAATTCACTCTCTCCCGCAAAAAAATAATTTTTAAATCGTCATTGCGAGTTATTGTCTCTATACTTTTTTCTGCGCCAATGATAATTTAAAAAAATCATTATTTTTTAAAGGATGAAAAAATTATGAATAAATCATCACTCGAATTATTAACACCTGCTAATTGTGCGTTACTTCTTATTGACCATCAGCCGCAAATGTTTTTTGGAGTAGAGTCAGGCAGTCGCGCAACCATTATGAATAATGTCGTGGGACTTGCTAAAGCTGCAAAAATTTTTAATGTTCCAACGATCTTAACAACGGTTGCAGCAAAAACATTTAGTGGTCCACTCATTCCAGAATTACAAGCTGTTTTTCCCGAACAAAAACCCATTGATCGTACGACCATGAATTCGTGGGAAGATAAAAATATTATTACTGCAGTCGAAAAAACAAATCGAAAAAAATTAGTGATAGCAGCACTTTGGACAGAAGTTTGTCTCGCATTTCCTGCTATTTCAGCTATTCAAGCAGGTTACGATGTTTATGCTGTCACCGATGCGTCAGGTGCAACAACACTCGAAGCACACACGATGGCAATTCAACGTATGACACAAGTCGGTGTTATTCCTATTACGTGGATACAATTTTTTTGTGAATTACAACGCGATTGGAAACGTCAAGAAACGTATCAAGCTGTTATGAATCTTGCAAAAGAACATGCGGGTGCCTATGGCGCTGGAGTTTTTTACGCACAGTCTATGATGGGCGGACACGGTGGATAAATTGATGGCTCCCGATATTATTTTTTATAACGGCCAATTTAAAGGCGCTGGAACATTTCAAAAAAAAATTTCTGCAGCAGCCATTAAAAATAAATCTTTTTTCAAATTCGGTTCTGACAAAGAAATTCTTGCATTAAAAAATGATTCTACAAAAATAATCGATTTGAAAAAAAAGCTTGTTATTCCAGGATTAAATGATTCGCATATTCATCTTATTCGTGGTGGTCTTAGTTTTAATATGGAATTACGTTGGGATGGAATAAAAAATTTAAGTGATGCGTTGTTCCTGTTAAAAGAACAAGCAGATAGAACACCGCCGCCACAATGGGTGAGAGTGGTCGGAGGATGGACTGAATTTCAATTTAAAGAAAAAAGAATGCCGACACTCGATGAAATTAATTCTGTTTCAAAAGAAACACCCGTATTTATATTACATTTATATGACAGAGCATTGCTGAATCAAGCTGCATTAAAAGCAATTGGCTATGATAAAAATACAAAAGAAATGCCTGGCACAACGATTCAACGTGATAAAGCGGGCAATCCCACTGGGATGTTAATTGCCACTCCGAATGCCATTATTTTATATTCTGCTTTAGCAAAAGGTTCAAAATTAAATACAGCAGATCAAATCAATTCAACACTGCATTTTATGCGTGAATTAAATCGACTTGGAATTACAAGCGTTGTTGATGCAGGCGGTGGATTTCAAAATTATCCTGAAGATTATGAAATTATCAATCAGCTTAACAATGAAAATAAATTATCAATACGCATTGCTTATAATTTATTTACACAAAAACCAGGACATGAATTAGAAGATTTTCAGAATTGGATTCAAACAACAAACTATCAACAAGGAAATGATTATTATCGTCATAATGGTGCAGGTGAAATGTTAGTTTTTACCGCAGCAGATTTCGAAGATTTTTTGCAAGAACGACCTGATTTACCACCCGTTATGGAAAGCCAGCTTGAGCCTGTCGTTAAATTACTTGCGAAACATCAATGGCCTTTCCGTTTACACGCAACGTATGATGAATCCATCACAAGAGCATTAACGATTTATGAAAAAATAAATAATGAAATTCCTATCGACAAATTAAATTGGTTTTTTGATCACGCTGAAACCATTTCAGATCACTCCATTGAAAGAGTTAAAAAATTAGGTGGCGGAATTGCAATACAAAATCGCATGGCATTTCAAGGCGAATATTTTATTGATCATTATGGAAAAGAAAAAACATTAAGAACGCCACCCATCAAAAAACTTTTAGACGCAGAAATACCCGTTGGATTAGGAACCGATGCAACGCGTGTCTCCAGCTATAATCCTTGGCTTTCTTTATATTGGGCAACGACAGGAAAAACAATGGGTGGAGCGTCTCTTTATAACGAAAGTAATATTCTTTCGAGAGAAAAAGCATTAGAACTTTATACAAAAGGAAGTGCGTGGTTTTCTAACGAGCAAGATAAAAAAGGATCTTTTATTGAAGGACAATTTGCAGATTTTGCAGTTTTATCTAAAGATTATTTTACAATTCCAGAAGAAGAAATTAAGGATCTCTATTCTGTCATGACAGTGTTGGGTGGCGTGATCGTTCATGCGTCTGATGAATTTGTATCAGATAATCCGCCGCTTCCTCCTGTCAGCCCAGAGTGGTCACCGATAAAATATTATGGAACGTATGGAAATAACAAAATAATTATTGAAAATAAACAGCATTCATTTGAGTGCGCAACGCATTCTGACCCTCATTTTAATTTGGGATGTTTTTGTTGGGCATTCTGATTGTTTATAATACGATTTAATTTATCTCTATACTTTTTTTTACCTGAATGATAATTTTAAAAAATAATTTTAGATAAGGAAATTCATGTGGAAAAAATTTGGTTAAAAAGTTATTCACCTGGCGTTCCCGCAGAAATTAATCCTGATCATTATTCTTCTCTCATTGATATGTTTGAAGAAAGTTGCAGAAAATACAGAGATTCTCCTGCATTTTATAGTTTGGGAGTCACGCTCACATATCAAGAAATTGATTTTTATTCACGCGCATTTGCTGCTTATCTTCAAACGCATTTTAAACTCAAAAAAGGTGATCGTGTTGCGCTCATGATGCCAAATGTATTGCAGTATCCCATCGCATTATTTGGGGCATTACGATTAGGTTTAACGATTGTTAATGTTAATCCACTTTATACTGTTCCTGAATTAGTCCATCAATTAAAGGATGCGGGTGCTGAAACGATTATTGTTTTAGAAAATTTTGCACACACAGTAGAAGATGCGTTATCTGAAATTAAGTTGAAAAATATTATTGTGACACAAGTCGGTGATTTATTGCCGCCATTCAAAGCAAAACTGATTCAGTTCTTTTTGAAATATATCAGAAGAAAAATTCCCGCGTGGACTATTTCAAATGCGATTTCATTTAAAAAAATTCTTGAAGAAGGAGAGAAATTAAATTTTTCTCATGTTGAAATTAATAATACGGATATTGCTTTTTTGCAATACACAGGTGGAACAACAGGTGTTGCGAAAGGTGCAATGCTCACGCACAGAAATATTTTAAGTAATATTGAGCAAGCAACCGCGTGGTTTCATTCTCTGCTCACACCTGGAAAAGAAATTATTATTACAGCACTGCCGCTTTATCATATTTTTTCTTTAACAGCGAATAGCTTGTTTTTTTTCAAACTGGGTGGATTGAATGTTTTAATTGCGAATCCAAGAAATCTTCCTGACATGATTTCTGAAATGAAAAAATTTAAATTTACTGGCATCACGGGTGTGAATACATTATTTAATGGGTTATTACACGCGCCTGCTTTTTCTAAATTAGATTTTAGTCATTTGAAATTAACATTAGGTGGAGGCATGGCTGTGCAGCGTGCTGTGGCTGAAAAATGGCAAGCCGTGACAAAAGAACCTTTATTAGAAGCGTATGGACTCACTGAAACTTCTCCGTGTGTCACCATTAATCCTGTTAATTTGCATTCATACAATGGCACGATTGGATTACCTGTTCCTTCTACCGATGTTTGTTTTTTAGATGAAGATGAAAAAGAAGTTCCTTTAGGAAAAGCCGGTGAATTAGCGGTAAAAGGACCACAAGTGATGTCGGGTTATTGGAATAATCCAAATGAAACTGCAAAAGCATTTACAAAAGACGGTTGGTTTTTAACAGGTGATATTGCTGCGATGGATGAAAAAGGATTTGTTCGAATTTTAGAACGTAAAAAAGATATGATTCTTGTTTCTGGTTTTAATGTGTATCCCAGTGAAGTTGAAGATGTGTTAACCAGTATGCCAGGCATTGCTGAAGCAGCTGTTGTCGGTGTGTATGATGAAAATTCAACAGAAGCGGTGAAAGCATTTATTGTTGCAACAGATCCAGCGATTACAAAAGAAGATGTCATTCACTTTGCAAAAAAATCGTTAACAGGATACAAAGTTCCAAAATATGTTGAATTCTGCAAAGAATTACCTAAAACAAATGTCGGAAAAATTTTGCGTAGGGCGTTGAGATAGTGAAATATTAACTGCTGCTAATTTTTAGATTTTAATACTTTATTTGCAGCTCGATATCCCAACTCAATCAAATGTCTTTCTAAACGCTTGCTAAATTTTAACATTCCGATGTGTGATAAATTCGGATTAATTAAAATATCTGCAATTAAACTATTTTGTTTTTCTTTATGCGACGTTCCCAATAAAACTGCATTTAAAAAAGAATCAAACAACAAAGGAAATTTTTCTCTTCTGTGAATGAAATGAATGCGTCGCATAAACGCTTGCCAAAACGTTAAAATAGGAGGGAAATCATAATGTGTTTTATCAATTTCATCGGGAGATAATTTGCTTGCAATAATTTTTGCTTCAACACCTAATATTCTTCGCATCACATCAACAGGAAGATTATTTAATAATCCACCGTCATAATGTAATTGGTTGTTGATCACAAAAGGGGGAACGACACCAGGAAATGCAGCGCTGCCTCTTAATTTTTCCCACAACAATCCTGTGCGATGCACTTCTTCACGTTGTTCAGATAAATTCGATGAAATGCAAAATAAAGGCATCCATAAATTTTCCATCCGTAAATCGTTAAAAATAGTTTGCAGTGCACGTGTCCCCGGATTTCCACTGAATAAAGAAATGAGTGGCCATGTTAAATGTGAAAAAGTGAGTGATCGTTGCGCGGCCTCTGCAATCACAGTGAAATTTTTCGCGATTTCTTCATATGATTCGTGTAATGCGAAACATGCTGCAGCAACTGCACCAATACTGGTTCCACCCATCATATCAATTGAAATAGTATTTTCGAAAAGTGATTTGATCACGCCAATATGTGTAAATCCTCTTGCGCCGCCGCCACCTAAAACGAGTCCTGTTGCAGTGCCTGTAATAATGCGTAAAAAACGCTGATAATCTTCGTTCCTATCGGTGCGAACATGATAATGAAAATTAAAATTGGCTTTTTCTAACCAATCTTGTGTATTCGTAGGAAATGCTTTTGGTTTCGTATGCAGCAATAATAAATTTAATTTTTGTGGACCGTAATGTTGAATGGCAGTTAATTTTTTTTCAGTGATCGCATCGATTTCTATGGGTTCATCTGCATTGCCTATGGCATAAAAACCATCTGCTTTTTCTAAATCAATTTGCGGTAAAGGTGCATCATGTGATTCTAAAAAAATAAAAACATTTTTGTGTTCGTGTTTCCATTGCTGTAACGATTGTTCGCTTTGCTGAAAATCTTTGCTCGTAATAATCGCTGAATGATGTTCCTTAATTAAGTTTTTTTGTAATTTAGTTTTAAATTCATTTAATGAAATATTATGATTGATAGGAAAGAAAATCATACAACGACCTTCTTTTTTTCCCGCAATTAATTTAATGGTTTTAAGTGAACGACTCACGATAGGTTGAACAGTTTCAAAAAGAATCGCTGGGAATAAGTGACATAATTCTTTAAAAACACTGCCTGGTAAGGTAATAAATTTTGAAGGGATTAACGCTTGCACAGTTAAACTGCGTGTTTCACCTGATAAAACGCCTAATTCACCGATGGTTTCAACAGGATCCACTGTGCCTAATATTTTTTTCTCACCCGTTGCTGTTGTTAGAATCGTGGCGAGTTGTCCTTCTGTTAAAATATAGACCCGATCAGATACGTCACCTTGATGAAATAATACTTCATTGGCTGTCAGTGATATTTTTTGAAAATAGGGCAGAAACTGCTGCAAAGATTTTTCATCAATGGATGAAAAAATCGTGCATTGTTTGATGAGGTCTAGAAATTCCATTTCGTTCATAGAAAGTTAGAATAATCGATTTAAATAATGAATGCTACTTTAAGCCGTGCTATAATTCCGCGCTATTAATTAACATTTAAAGAAAGGCTTATGGACACACCCACTCCGATTGCAAAAGAAATTCAAAAGGTCAATCTCGAAGAAGAATTAAAACAATCTTATCTTGATTATGCGATGAGCGTCATTGTTGGACGTGCATTGCCTGATGTGCGCGATGGATTAAAACCTGTGCACAGACGCGTGCTGTATGCGATGAACCAATTAGGAAATGATTGGAATAAACCGCATAAAAAATCCGCGCGTGTCGTCGGGGATGTTATCGGTAAATACCACCCACATGGTGAATCAGCTGTGTATGACACAATTGTGCGCATGGCTCAGTCTTTTTCAATGCGTTATTTACTAGTCGATGGACAAGGCAATTTCGGATCTGTCGATGGTGATGCCGCAGCTGCAATGCGTTACACCGAAGTGCGCATGTCAAAATTTGCGCATACTTTACTAGCGGATTTAGAGAAAGAAACGGTTGATTGGGTTCCTAATTATGATGATACCGAAATGGTACCGACCGTACTGCCCACTCAGGTTCCACATTTATTAGTGAATGGTTCATCAGGAATTGCAGTGGGAATGGCAACCAATATTCCTCCGCATAATTTAACTGAAGTTGTGAATGCTTGTATTGCGTCGATTGAAAATCCAAAAATTAGTATTGATGAAATCATGCGACATATTCCCGGTCCTGATTTTCCAACAGCAGGTATTATTCACGGACGCGCAGGAATTGTTGAAGGTTATCGCACCGGTCGCGGTCGTTTGTGTCTTCGCGCAAAATCCAATATGGAAACGGATGCAAAGAAAGATAAAATCATCGTCACTGAACTTCCTTATCAAGTAAACAAAGCACGTTTAATTGAACGCATTGCTGAATTAGTCAAAGAAAAAAAATTAGAAGGCATTACCGGTTTACGCGATGAATCTGATAAACAAGGAATGCGAATTGTCATTGAAGTGCGTCGTGGTGAAAATCCTGAAGTGATTTTGAATAATCTTTACGTGCAAACACAATTACAAATTTTTTATGGCATCAACATGGTTGCGTTGGTGGATGGACAACCACGTACTTTAAATATTAAAGAATTTATCGATGCATTTTTACGTCATCGTCGCGAAGTGGTCACACGTCGCACCATGTTTGATTTACGTAAAGCAAATGAACGCGCACATATTTTAGAAGGTCTCGCAATCGCACTTGCAAATATTGATGAAATGGTTGCACTCATTAAAAAAGCAAAAGATCCTTCAGAAGCAAAAATTCAATTGATGAGAAAAGTTTGGCATCCTGCAACGGTTATCGATATTTTATCGCGTGTAGAAAACACACCCGAAGGAAGTCATTATGGTTTAGCGGAAGATGGTTATCATCTTTCTCCTGAACAAGCGCAATCCATTCTTGAAATGCGATTACATCGATTAACAGGATTAGAGCAAGATAAAATTGTTGCTGAACATAAAGAATTACAAAAATTAATTATCGATCTCTCTGATATTTTAGCGAATCCAACACGTTTAATGCAGGTGATTCGTGATGAATTGCTTGCTATCAAAGAAGAATTTGGCGATAAAAGATTAACGCAAATTGTAGAAAGCGATGGTGATTTTAATGCAGAAGATTTAGTGCCTGAAGAAGATGTAGTTGTGACACTTTCTCATGAAGGTTATGTGAAATCTCAATCGGTTGATATTTATCAATCACAACATCGTGGTGGAAAAGGAAAATCAGCAACAGGTGTAAAAGAAGAAGATTTCGTTGATCAATTAGTTGTTGCAAATACACACGATACGATTTTATGTTTTTCTAATTTAGGAAAAGTGTATTGGCTGAAAGTATATCAAATTCCTCAAGCGAGTCGTATTTCACGCGGCCGTCCGATTATTAATTTATTACCGTTAGAACAAAGTGAACGTATTAATGCGATTTTACCGATACGCGAATATCGTGATGATCATTTTGTTTTAATGGCAACTGCGCAAGCGATTATTAAAAAAGTGACGCTCACTGATTTTTCACGTCCACGCGCAAATGGAATTATTGCAATTGATTTACGGGATGATGATCGATTAATTGGTGTTAGTCTTACCAATGGAAAACAAGAAGTGATGTTATTTACGAATGCAGGAAAAGCCATTCGTTTTACAGAAACAAAAGTACGTTGTATGGGACGTAATGCGCGCGGTGTGCGTGGTGTCAAACTTCAGAAAGATCAAAAAGTGATTTCACTTGTCGTTGTTGATCCGACGGGAGATATTTTAACAGCAACAGAACATGGATTTGGAAAACGCACAGCTGTCGAAGATTTTCGTATGACAGGTCGTGGTGGTCAAGGTGTCATTGCAATTCAAGTGAATGAACGAAATGGAAATGTTGTGGGCGCTATTCAAGTGCATTCACAAGATGAAGTGATGTTAATTACAGATAAAGGAACATTAGTACGCGTTCCTGTTTCAGAAATTTCTTGTATTGGTCGTAACACACAAGGTGTGCGACTCATTCAATTATCCAATGAAGAAAAATTAATTAGCTTAGAACGCATTGCGACATTGCAAGAGGGAGGCGAGAGTGACCCCAGTACCCGTGATCACGATTGATGGAGCAGGCGGAACTGGGAAAGGTGTCGTCAGTCAACTTATTGCAAAAAAATTAAAATGGCATTTATTAGATAGTGGCGCATTGTATCGTGTACTTGCACTCGCTGCACAAAAACACAATGTTTCAATTGAAATTGAAAATGAATCTGCACTCACCGTCCTTGCTGAACATTTAGATGTGCAATTTGTTGCAGTCGCACTGGGCGAATTTCCGCGTGTTTTATTAGAAGGCGAAGAAGTAACGAATATTATTCGTACTGAAAAAACAGGGAATTCTGCATCAAAAGTGGGTGCACTTCCTGCTGTACGTTCTGCATTATTAAATCGTCAACGCGCATTTCGTCAATCACCCGGATTAGTGACCGATGGTCGTGATATGGGAACCGTTGTTTTTCCCGATGCAGATGTAAAAATTTTCTTAACGGCGAGTCCGCATGTGCGTGCGCAACGACGGCATAATCAGTTGAAGGAACGTGGTATAGATGTTAACCTTAGCGACCTTGTGGAAGAGCTCACAGAGCGTGATAGACGTGATCAAGAGCGTACTGTTGCTCCTCTAAAACCTGCAATGGATGCAGTTCTCGTCGATACAGATTTTTTAACAATTGATGAAGTTGTTGAAAAAATCTTATCTGTCGTCAAGCAAAAAATATAAAACGGAAAAATTTGGTGCACTAAAAATTTTTTATAGTGCGGATATTAACTAACAGTTTTTTTAAAGAGTGATTTTTTATGACAGAAAGTTTTGCACAGTTATTTGAAGAAAGTTTAAGTCAAACGCCTATGATTCCCGGCGCAATTATGACAGCAGTGGTTGTTCGCGTAGGTCCCGATTATGTTGTTGTCAGCGCAGGATTAAAATCTGAATCAACTATTCCACTCGAACAATTTAGTGATGAACACGGAAAAGTTTCTGTGAATGTGGGTGATGAAGTTAAAGTAGCACTGGATATTGTCGAAGATGGATTTGGTTCAACACGGTTATCTCGTGATCGTGCAAAACGTCAAGAAGCGTGGGGTGATTTAGAACGCGCTTATGAAAAAAGAGAAACTGTTCGTGGTGTGATTCAAGGCCGCGTCAAAGGTGGATTTACTGTTGAAATAAATAAAATCCGCGCATTTCTTCCTGGTTCATTAGTGGATGTAAAACCAATTCGTGATCCTGAATCATTGGAAGGAAAAGAATTCGATTTCAAAGTTATTAAAATTGATGCAAAAAGAAATAATATTGTTGTGTCACGTCGTTCTGCAATGGAAGCTGAAAATACAGTTGAACGTTCAGCATTACTTGAAAATATTAAAGAAGGTGATGAAGTTAAAGGCGTTGTTAAAAATCTCACCGATTACGGCGCATTTATTGATTTGGGTGGAATTGATGGATTGCTTCACATCACTGATATGTCATGGAAACGTATTAAACATCCCAATGAAATTTTATCCATTGGTGATGAAATCAAAGTGAAAATTTTAAAATTTGATCGCGACAGTGCGCGCGTTTCACTTGGATTAAAACAATTAGGTGATGATCCATGGTCTCACATCAGTCAACATTATCCTGTTGGAAAACGTTTACGTGGAAATGTCACAAACATTACTGATTACGGATGCTTTGTTGAAATTGAAGAAGGCATTGAAGGATTGGTACACGTTTCTGAAATGGATTGGACCAATAAAAATGTGAATCCAAATAAAGTAGTTCATTTGGGACAAGAAGTTGAAGTGATTGTGTTAGATGTTGATAGTGAACGTCGACGCATTTCATTAGGATTAAAACAATGCACAGCAAATCCTTGGGAAGAATTTGCTTCACGTCATCAAAAAGGTGAGCAGCTCACAGGAAAAATTAAATCGATTACTGATTTTGGTATTTTCATTGGATTGGATGGCGGCATCGATGGCTTAATTCATTTATCTGATATTTCTTGGAATGAAACAGAAGCAGAAGAAGCGATTCGCAAATATCAAAAGAACGATGAACTCACGACTGTTATTTTAGCAATTGATGCAGAACGTGAACGCATTTCTTTAGGTTTAAAACAATTAGCAGATGATCCTGTTGCGAATTATTTAAATGGTCATGAAAAAGGTAGTTCGGTTTCAGGAAAGGTTGTTGAAGTCGATGCAAAATCTGCTGTGATTGAATTAGCTGATCAAGTGCGTGGATTATTACGCGCGTCTGAAATTGCGCAAGAAAAAGTAGCGGATGCACGTACACGACTCAATGTCGGTGATGTGGTTGAAGCGCGCATTACAGGCACTGATCGTAAAACACATATGATTACGCTATCGATGAAACCAAAAGATGCAGCTGCTGCACCTGCACCCGCGAAGAAAACAGCTGCGAAAAGTACAGCTAAGAAAAAAGAAAAAGCAGCCGATTCTTCTATCAAAACAACGTTAGGTGATTTGTTTAAAGAAAAGATGAATAACAACGAGGGAGATAAGGAATAAATTTTTTTTCATAATTTATTTTTTGATTTTGCTTCCACGGCACACACCCGAGGGGTGTGTGCCGTAAAGCAAAATCAAAACCCGTGAGGATTCATAAATGCGCATCATCACATACACTTTTCTTATTTTAATTATTCTTCTTGGAATCACTTTCGCAGCACTGAATTCACAAGATGTTACCATTCATTATTATTTAGGCACACGCACCATGCCACTTTCATTTTTAATTGCCGTGAGTTTTGCATTAGGATGTTTGCTCGCTATGTGTGTCAGTGTATGGATGTTGCTTAAAATGAAAATAAAAATTTTCCGATTGCGTCAACAATTAAAGGGATAATGCAATGAACTTATGGTGGTTAATACCAATCATCA
Organism: Gammaproteobacteria bacterium; assembly: GCA_013287845.1. Taxonomy (GTDB): domain Bacteria; phylum Pseudomonadota; class Gammaproteobacteria; order DSM-16500; family DSM-16500; genus JABDDA01. The sequence goes on along the minus strand of JABDDA010000001.1, from coordinate 14,394 downwards.
TTGCTGTCTCTGTGTATTTAGGTTACTCGCTGCGCCATCGTCGTTTTATTCAGCAAAAAATTAATCTTCCACAAAATTATTTATTAGGTTTAAATTTTTTATTAAATGAAGAACCTGATAAAGCTGTCGATGTATTTATTAAAATGCTTGAAGTGGATAGCAATATGGTGGAAACCCATCTTGCTGTCGGGAATTTGTTTCGCAGACGCGGTGAAGTCGATCGCGCCATTCGTATTCATCAAAATTTAATTGCACGTTCACAACTCGATCAAGCGTATCGCGAGCAATCGCTTTATGAATTGGGGCAAGATTATTTATACGCAGGAATGTTAGATCGCGCAGAGCGTATTTTTTTAGAAATGGTGAATAGTAAAGAACACGCAGAAAATGCATTAACAGCATTGCTTGATATTTATCAGCAAGAAAAAATGTGGGAAAAAGCAATTCAAATGGCCTATAAATTAGAAAATATTTCTAAAAAAAATATGCATGCTGTGATTGCGCATTATTATTGTGAATTAGCAGAAGAAAAAAAATTAAAAAAACAAAATGGACAAGCGCAACTTTATTTAAGTCAAGCACTCGATGTCGATCATCAATGCGCGCGCGCGAGTTTATTGCAAGCTGAATTAGAAATTTCAGCGAATGATTATCAGTCAGCATTGAAAACATTAAAGAGAATTAAAAATCAAAATCCACAGTATCTTTCAGAAGCCATTGAAGCGATTGCGCATTGTTACGAAAAATTAAATGAAGAAGAAAAGTTAGTCACTTATCTTATGCAAATTTTAGAAGAATATCCGCGCGGCACGATTGTGATGAAATTATCAGAATATATTCGAAAATTAAAAGGTGAAAAAATTGCTGCGAATTTTGTAGCGGATTATGTTAGACGTTATCCTTCACTCGGTGGAATTAATTTATTTATTAATTTATATTTGTCGAGTACAGAAGGGCGCGCGCGACAAGATTTACTTATCTTACAAAGTTTAATGAAAAAATTATTAGCCGACAAACCAGATTATCAATGTGTATCTTGCGGATTTTCTGGAAAAGCCATGCATTGGCATTGTCCGGGTTGTAAACAATGGAATTCTATTAAGCCTATTTACGCTCTTGAAGAACCATGCTAAATCGTCTTGTTTCAGTCGCACCAATGATGGATTGCACAGATAAACATGCGCGATATTTTTTGCGATTGATTTCGCCGAATGTTTTGCTGTATACAGAAATGATTACAGCTAACGCACTTATTTTTGGCGATTATAAAAATCTTTTAGCGTATGACGAATTTGAACATCCTGTTGCATTGCAATTAGGAGGATCCGATCCCGCGCGTCTTTCACAGTGTGCAAAATTAGGTGAAGATTTTGGTTATCGAGAAATTAATTTAAATGTCGGTTGTCCGAGTGATCGTGTGCAATCAGGACAATTTGGTGCATGCTTAATGTTAAAACCGAATTTAGTTGCAGAGTGTGTCGCTGCAATGTGTGATGCAGTGAAAATTCCTGTGACAGTAAAATGTAGAATTGGTGTGGATGAAAATGATTCATATGAAGCACTCGTGCATTTTATAAAATATGTTTCAGCTGCAGGATGTAAAGTTTTTATTGTACATGCGCGTAAAGCATGGTTATCAGGACTCAGTCCAAAACAAAATCGCGAAGTGCCACCGCTGCGTTATGACGTTGTGTTACAGCTTAAAAAAGATTTTCCTGAATTAACATTTATATTAAACGGTGGAATAAAAAAAATTTCAGAAGTTAAAGAGCATTTAAAATTATTTGATGGTGTGATGATTGGGCGCGAAGCATATTATAATCCTTTTTTTCTGAATGAAATTGAACAAGAGATATTTCTTAGAAAAAAATCACTCACGCGTTTCGAAGTGATGGAAAAATTTATTCCGTATATTCAAAAACAATTAAAAAATAAAATAAAAATTTCGCATATCACGCGGCATTTGTTTGGTTTATTTCATGGGCAGCCGTATGCGAAGATGTGGCGGAAGTGGCTAGGCGAAGCGAGACACTTAGATTTTATTTTGTGGGAGGAGCAATAGAAGTTGCAGCTGCCGTATGACTATTCGTTGGGTCTGATGGTGCTGTTGCATGCATTTGAAGAAGTGAATGACCATTCATGGATGGCGATCCATTTATTCGTGGAGTCACCGGCGCACTATGAGTTTCTTTTATAGGCGGTTTTGTAGGTGTTCCATCAATGGGTGTGGGCGGTGTGCTGCTTGCTGAAGCTGCTACAGTAATAGAAGAAGTAGAAGAATTTCTAGAGTGCCCAGCTGTTGCGCGCAATAAGCTATTTGCTTGTAATGATTTAGCTTTAAATAAAGGTCTCCAGTTATCTTGATTGCTGAAAGTTTCAATTAAAACTTGTCGACGATCAATGAATGCAATATTAGGATCAAAATTGTCAGATGCGCACACTGCAAGATATCTTTCTTTTAAAGGTGATGTTTGTTTTTTTGGTGCAGCAAATCTAAAAACAGATTTTTTTGTGAGATCAATTAAAATAGAAAAAATTTCTTCGCGTGTTTCTTCATGTGATTTTAATTGAATCAGCCAACTTTTTTCATCGTGTGTAATGATTGTTTTTAATTTTTCATGCTGCTTTTTATAAGTTTCTACATGGCGAGTAAATAATGTTCTTTTTATAGATCCATTTAGTAATCCCAATTGAAGAAATAATTCTTTTAATATTTTTTCATCGCTGACTATTTTCGTTAATCCTTCTCTTTCAGGTTGGCTTTGCACGAGCATGTTTCGAATACATGTCGCAAAATCAATCATGCCTTTGTATTGCAGTATGAGGGAGTTGAATTCAGGAACACCTTCCGGTGGAGCATCCTTTGAAAATGATTCAAAAATTTCTATAAAGCCCATGTGCCTCATAAAAAAAGAAGCTTCTCTTTTTTCTTTTACCCATGCTGTCATCGCGTCAGTTGATTTTTTCTTATTTAGCGTTGTTAGAAAATGATGAATTAAAAAATCTCGATGAGACGTTGCTAAAATAATATTTAATTTTTCTAGCTGTTCATTACTTTCTTTATCATCTGCTGTTGCTGTTTTTATTGCTGTAGCTGTTGCAGCTGAGGGCTGATCTTTTGTATCAGGTAAAGGTAATGAAGTTGCTTGAGCTGCAGTAGCAGCATTTTTAGTGTCTGATGGTAAAAGGGTGAGTTGTGCTGTTGTCGTAGGTGCAGCTGTAGCATGAATAAATTGATAGAGTGAAGAGGTTTGAAATGTTGCATTATTATCGAGGTAATTTGTCATCCCTTCAAATATGGCATGCGCGCGCAGAGCATGATTAACATGAGGAGTCGTTTTATTTCGTGCTTCAAATAGTTGTAGCACACCCATCCAGAAAATAACTCTTTCAGATAACATCGCATTCTTTTTTTCTTTTTCTTCTAATTGCCGTGCTGCAAATTGTTGATCATAACGTCGTGCTATTTCTAAATCTCTTTTTACCATGATAGATACTTTTTTCAGTAATTCTTTTTCAGGTGGAACCTGTGTGATCGTGTTTACAGTTATATTTCGAACGCATGTTGAAAGTTCAATCATGTGTTTGTATTCCAATGCAATGGGAGTAGTTGCATCCGCTTTTTCTAAGGGTGCAATTTTTGAAAATAATTCAAAAATTGCGGTAGAATCCATTCGTTTCATAAAGAAATAAGAATCTCTTTTTTCTTTTACCCATGCTGTCATCGTATCAGTTGATTTTTTTTGGAATTCAATCGTAAATAAAAAATGATTGATTAAAAAAACGCGATGACACATTTTTAAAGTATCATTTAATTTTTCAATGGATGAATTATTTTTTTCATCACGAGCTGCGGTAGGTTGAGTGATTGCTTTAGCAGCAGCTGCTGTTTTGGTGGTAGCAGCTGCAGTGGGATCAGACATTTTAACATTCGCAATAAATTGATAAAGCGTGCTATCTTCTCGGAACATTTTGAAGTGATCATTATTCGCATCGATATAATCTCTCATGCCATCAAAAAACATGGTTTGTGCGCACAATACAAAATGGTCATTTGAGATTGTTTTATTTCGTGTTTCAAATGTTTCTAGTATACCTATCCAAAAATTTATTCTTTCAGATAACATCGTAGTTTTTTGTTCTAATTTGTTTTCTGAAAATTGTTGGTCGAGTTGTGCGGCTGTTTCTAAATCGTGTTTCACGAGGATTGACACTTTTTTAATTTCTTCGATTGGAATTTGCGTGAGTGTGTTTACGGTTTCTTCCAATAAAAATTCTCGGTCAGATTGTTTTTTTTCGTGTGCGGTGCAGTTGGTTTTGTATTCTGCTATTGTGTCTAAGCACAGCTGAGATCGTCGAGTTTCAACGGTTTCATTCTTTTTTTCATCTTTAGCAATTGTATCTTCTAGATAGCAAGCTTGCATGAGTTTCAGGAGAAGTCCGGCATTTTTATTAAATGTATCCAAAGCCTCGGTATCTGATGGATCATCAGATTGATATTGCTTGTTTAGAAATACAGTGAGTGGAGCAATGGCTATTTGACTAAAATAGCTCCATAAGATGTGTTCGTTTATTTCTTTATCACTTTCTTTTGTTCGGAGAAGTGGATCTAAATTTAAATCTTTTTTGATGCTCGGCCTTAATTCAAATTTTGCATTAAATAATTCTTCACAGCCTCTTAATAATATTGCTCGTACAATAGATTTAATTTGGTTACTTTGTCGTTTGTCGGCATCATTTTTAATTTCAACAATAGGTTTTTTTATTTTTTTTGTTTCCCCATCACTTTGTTTTAAAGTAAATTCCTTTTCATCTACTTCAAGTTGAATTTGTTTGCATAGTTGATAGCATTCCATAAACCAGGTTTGTAATGTTTGAGGATCAACTGCATGAATATCATTATGTATTATTGGATATGAATTGAGGACTCTTCCTACTAAACCTATTTGAGTTTTAGCAGCGGTAACAAATTTGCGCGTGTCCTTTACAGCATTTTGAACGGCTGTAGGTGATAGGGGTTGCATTCCATCACGGATAAATGCTGTTAAAAAATGGCTGAAAGAATCTCTGGAATTCATGGCTGCTAAGTTGTATTCAATTGGTTAAAAGTGGGGAGGGATTATAACCTATTTTTTGTGCAAAGTGCGTAATGATTTGTCATGCCAGCCAAGCGTTTTTTGCGAGAGGTGGCATCCAGTGCCTCATCGTCATCCTGAGGCATGCTTTTTCTTTTTATGCCGAAGGATCTCCATGGAGATCCCTCGACATACAAAGCATGTCTCGGGATGACAAGACATTGGATGCCACCTCTCGCAAAAAACGCTCGGCTGGCATGACAGCAAAATTAATCTTCCCAGTTCAGCGCGCCACCCGTTTGATACTCAATCACGCGCGTTTCAAAGAAGTTTTTCTCTTTTTTAAGGTCCATCATTTCACTCATCCAAGGGAATGGATTTGCAGCACCCGGATATTGCTGTGCTAATCCAATTTGTGCGCAGCGACGATTTGCAATGAATTGCAAATAATCTTTAAACATTTCTGCATTCATTCCTAAAATTCCGCGTGGCATCGTGTCTTGTGCATATTGATATTCTAAATCAACCCCTTCACGAATCATTGCGATTGCTTCTTGTTTAAAATCTTCTGTCCACAAATGTGGATTTTCAATTTTAATTTGATTGATCACATCAATTCCAAAATTTAAATGCATCGATTCATCACGTAAAATATATTGGAATTGTTCTGATGTGCCTGTCATTTTATTGCGTCGTCCCATCGATAACACTTGAGCAAATCCAACGTAGAAAAAGATTCCTTCAAACACAACATAAAATGCAATTAAATCTCTGAGTAATCGGCGATCTGTTTCGGGTGTTCCTGTTTGAAAATGGGGATCACCTAAACTTTGTGTGTAAGGAAGTGACCATGCTGCTTTACGCGCAACGGCAGGCACTTCGCGATACATGTTAAATACTTCTGCTTCATCCATTCCTAAACTTTGAATCACATGTTGATACGCGTGAGTGTGTAATGCTTCTTCAAACGCTTGTCTCAATAAATACTGACGACATTCTGGATTCGTAATGTGACGATACAGCGCTAATACTAAATTATTTGCAACGAGAGAATCGGCTGTAGAAAAAAATCCAAGATTACGTTTGATGAGCATGCGTTCATCTTCAGTTAATCCATTCGGATCTTTCCAAAGCGCAATATCAGCTGCCATATTAATTTCATTGGGCATCCAATGATTTGCACACGCATCTAAATATTTTTGCCATGCCCATTTATATTTAAAAGGAACGAGCTGATTTAAATCAGCGCGACAATTAATAATACGTTTATCATCAACGCGAATGCGTGCTGCACCCATTTCAAGGGATTCTAAACCTGTTGCACCGCCAACAGAGTGCGTTCGTTGCATTGCCATTTTTTATTTCTCCTAAAAAAATTTTACTGACACGCTTCACAAGTAGGGTCTGTAATTAAACACGCTTTGGGTTCGGATTGCACCGCATTTAATACATTATCGTGAATCGTCGATTTTTCTGCATTGGTTGCACCTAAACTACGTAAATAATAAGTTGTTTTTAATCCGCGTTGCCATGCGTATCGATACAATTGATCGAGTTTTTTACCAGACGCTTGTGCCATATAGAGATTGAGTGATTGCGCTTGATCAATCCATTTTTGACGACGTGATCCTGCGTCGACTAACCAAGCGGGATCAATTTCAAATGCTGTAGCATAACGTTGTTTTAAATAATCGGGGATGCGACTAATTTTTGAAACACTTCCATTATAGTATTTAAGATCATTGACCATCACATCATCCCATAAATTTAATTTTTTAAGATCAGTGACTAAATAAGGATTAATAACAGTAAATTCTCCGGATAAATTCGATTTCACAAATAAATTTTGATAGGTGGGTTCAATCGATTGAGACACGCCGCAAATATTTGAAATGGTTGCAGTCGGTGCAATTGCTAATACATTTGAATTACGCATCCCGATTTTTTTCACGCGATCTCTTAATGCATTCCAATCGAGTGTTTGTGAGCGATCTTGTTCTAAATAGTGTCCGCGATTTTTTTGCAATAATTCGATGGAATCAATCGGTAAAATACCTTGGCTCCATAATGAATTTTTAAAAGTAGAATAAGTTCCGCGTTCTTCTGCTAAATAAGTGGAAGCTTCAATCGCGTAATAACTAATAAGTTCCATTGAGCGATCTGCAAAATCAACAGCAGCTTGTGATGCATAAGGAATACCCAGATGATACAACGCATCTTGAAATGCCATAATTCCCATTCCAATCGGACGATGTTTGAAATTAGAATTGCGTGCTTGAGGAACAGAGTAATAATTAATATCAATCACGTTATCTAACATGCGAATAGCGGTGTGAATTGTGCGACGTAATTTTTCTGCATCTAATCCTTTCTCAGTCATGTGTGCAGTGAGATTAATACTTCCTAAATTACACACAGCAATTTCATCTTGTGACGTATTTAATGTAATTTCTGTGCAAAGATTTGAACTGTGAATGACGCCAATATGTTGTTGTGGAGAACGTAAATTACACGCATCTTTGAATGTCATCCAAGGATGTCCCGTTTCAAATAAGAGCCCCAACATTTTTCGCCAGAGTGAAATAGCAGGGATTTTTTTGAAATTATCAATTTCACCGCGCGCAGCTTTAGCTTCATATGCCGTGTATGCTTTTTCAAATGCTTCACCGTATAAATCATGTAAATCAGGTACTTCATCGGGAGAAAATAAAGTCCATTCTTTATCTTCATGAACGCGTTTCATAAATAAATCAGGCACCCAATTTGCAGTATTCATATCATGTGTGCGACGTCGTTCATCGCCCGTGTTTTTGCGTAATTCTAAAAATTCTTCGATGTCTTTGTGCCACGTTTCTAAATAACCACACACAGCACCTTTGCGTTTTCCACCTTGATTTACAGCTACCGCTGTTGCATTGGCAACACTTAAAAAGGGAACAACACCTAATGATTTTCCATTCGTACCTTTAATTTTTGCACCCATCGCGCGAACATTCGTCCAATCATTTCCAAGACCGCCTGCATATTTTGATAATAAAGCGTTATCTTTTATTGCTGCGAAAATTCCATCTAAATCATCGGGCACTGTGGTGAGATAACAGCTAGAAAGTTGAGGGCGTAATGTTCCTGAATTAAATAATGTTGGAGTAGAACTCATGAAATCAAATGAAGAAAGTAAATTATAAAATTCAATCGCGCGTTTTTCTTTTTCATCTTCCTCTAATGCAAGTCCCATTGCGACACGCATAAAAAATGCTTGGGGTAATTCAAAACGAATTCCATTTTTATGAATGAAATAACGATCGTACAGTGTTTGTAATCCTAAATAAGTAAATTGCAAATCGCGTTCAGGTTGAATGGCCGCACTTAATTTTTTTAAATCAAATGATTTTAAACGTGGATCTAATAATTCTAATGCGACACCGCGATCGAGATAAGATTTTAAATACGTGTGATAAAGTAATTTCATTTCATCAAAGGTAGCGCGTTCTTGTACGCCAAGAAAACTGAGTGCTTCAGTGCGTAAATCATCTAATAATAAACGTGCAGCGACATAGCTATAATTAGGCTCTTTTTCAATTAAAACACGCGTGGACATAATCAATGCTCTGTTCACATCGCGTAAAGGAACTTTGTCAAATAAATTACGTTGTGTATCTTCAATAATAGAGTGCGGAGAAACATCTGTTAAATTGGTGCAAGCGCTTTGTACTAATTGTGTTAAACGTTTCACATCAAGTGGAACAGTGCTGCCATCATCGAGTGTGACATGAATTTTAAAATTATTTTGTTCGGCTTGTTGTTGCTGACGCATTTTATTGCGTTCTTCACGATATAAAACATAAGCACGCGCGACTTTGTGTTGTCCTGCGCGCATTAAAACTAATTCGACATGATCTTGAATTTCTTCAATGTGTACAGTGCCGCCATGCGGCATGCGTTGTTGGTAAGTGTCGATAATATCTTGGACTAATGCTTCTACACTTTCATGAATTCGTTTTGAATCTGCTGCAACTGTTCCTTCTACAGCAAGAAATGCTTTCGTAATGGCAATCATGATGCGATTGGCTTCGAAGGAAGCAAGCGTGCCATCACGTCTTATTACTTTGAGCTGACCGGGAGCAGTGAGTGAAATTTCTGAGTCGTGGATATTATTCGATGAAGTTCTGCGTAGTGTTGTCGTTTCCATTTCCATAGCTCCTCCAGAGCGTTGATGAATCGTTTTTTAATTCCCAGTGAAAAAAAAATCTTAAAAGTCATGAGGCTGCGTCGTTGTGTCTTAAAATCGGTAACACCACAACATATAGTTATTTTTCTCCTGCGCAGTACAAGATAGTGTATCTCAGGCGGCGATGCAAGAGGGAAAGATGTGGAATTTTTGTGGATATGTTGTGAGAAATTGTTGCATAACTATTGTATTGCTATTTGGGCGGATGAATTCGCCCAAATTTTTATTTTACAATGTTGCTACCCTTAATGGGCTCAGCTCTTTAAAATCAGGTGAGGGTGTTGAAGAGGGTGTTGCTGCTGCTCGATCCATTAAGCCGCGTTTTTCTGTGCTAGGTGTTGTCGGCGCAATAGGTGTGGGTGCTGCTGAAGGGGGTGGCGTTATCGTTTGTTTTCCACTAAACATTCCATGCGCCGTTTGTAATAATTTATAATTTTCTTGAAAAGGCGTCGTCGTTGTTTTTTCTTTTATTGTTGTACCATTGGTAACAGCATTGGGAGCATCGGTAGGAACAGTAGCATTCACTTCTTCGTCTTCATCATCTTCTTCTTTGCGTGGCTCTATTAATAGATTTGTTTCTAGCCAACGTCCAACACAATAAAAGGTGGGATCGTGTAAATCAGGTTCAATCGGAAAAAAAGCAGCGTTTGCTGAATTTCCATTTACTTCAGCGCCGCCGACATATCCATTCCATTTGTACACATCACCTTGAACAGAATCAGAATTGATATCCTTCACAAGAAAATCAGGGTCTGCTGTTGCAGAAGCTGAAATAGAAAGCATGCTATATGCGGCAGGTAAGTTAATTAAAACATTTTGAGTGAAAGTTAATCCAAGATCTTTCCCTTTTTCTTCACTTTCATGCGCAAGATAATCAGTGATTGCGCTGCCGTGATAACGGAATTTCATGCTAGAAATTGCATATAAACAGGTGGACGCAGCGCCTGCAAAAAATTCTATTATATGTGTGAACGCTTGAGCGACAGGATTTAATTCAGTAATACTTGTTATGGTTGAACCCAAAAATTTACGAACCCCAACAGGAATTTTATTCGCAAAAGTAAGATAAACACCTGCAGCTGTAATGAGTGCTCCAGTAATGAAAACATATTTCGCAACTGATTTTGCACCATACCAAACATCCCACGCTTTATTATTTGTTGTTCTGCGCAGTGCATCATAATTACTTTTATCCGCATACATTGCACAAAGAATTTTTGTGACAGAATTTCTAGTTAATTTGATGTCGAAATTTTTACCGAGCGCGCGTACTTTTTCCATCGATTCCATCGGTAATTTTTTTATTTCTTCCAATATTTTTCTATTATTTTCTTCAATTTCATTTTTTATTTCACGATCATTCTTAATTAAGTGGTTTATTACAGCATTCATATTTGCTTTCTTTTCAGGAAAAGCATTTAAATTATAAACATCTTCCATCATGGAATATTGAAATTGTTTATTTTTATCACACAGGTCTAAGACTTTTTGAAAAAAGTCTTTCATTCCTTTGTAACGTTGAGCCATGTATGCGCTCAACGTGTAAAAAGCAGCAGGTAATGCAACGAAATAATAACTTAAGAAAACAGGAGCGGCGGTGAGTGTTGCTGTGACAGCGACTGTTATAGCGAGCGCTATTAAAGAGGATTTTATGGGTGAATATCCTTTTTTACGTAAAGCAAGATAACTACTAATGCCCGCTTGAAAACCAGTGACTCCCCAAATGACATTGGCAACGGTCACATTTAAAAGACCTGCTAACCATTCTAATGAAGTATACGTAATCACGGCAGCAGAAAGCGCAGCACAGGTTCCTGAAAAAAATGCAAGCCAATCCAGGAAACTGCGAAGAGGATGTTTGCATGCTTTGCGACATTTTGTTTTGCATAATTTCCCAAGACTACTACAGGATTTTTTAAGATCAGCAAACGCTTTTGGAATAAAGTCAGCAGATAAAACAGTGTTAACAATAAAAGAAGCTGCTCCACTGACAATAGAAAAAATTTTGAGAGGAATAAATCCGAGCATCACTTTATCTGTCATGCTGCCCCACCAAGTGTCAGGAATATCTCCTGGTTTTTTACCAGAAGGACCTACGAGTGCATTAATCCCTGTTCCAAGGGCAGTCGCCATAGAAAAAAGCATCCATGGATCTGTTAAAACTTTTCTGGGACTGACTGTTTTTATTCTTGCCCATAAACTACGTTTTTGACGCGTGACAGAATCTGAAGTTGCTCTGTGTAAAACAAGCATGTCTATATCAATTGTAGTGTCAGCAGTAGTTTCATCAGGATTATTTGAATAGCTGGGCTGCGTTACAATAGTGGGAGAGAGTACTAATGCAGGAGCAGAAAGCGTAGGCGGAGGGATGCCGGGGCCTTTTTCAGGAGAACGAGGGATTTGTGTTGGTGGATTTTTAGAAAAAGAAACTGCGCTCATTCTGCCTGATGGCATGTCATCGCCATTGTTTGCTGTACTGGGTTGTGTTGCGAATTCAGCTAATTCAATAGGGGGATGCGAAGTTGAAACAAAACCATTTTCATTTGGAGAAAGTTTTTCGTAATCAACTTTAGAATATGTTGGAGCTGATCGACTGACTGAATGTTCTGAGGTGTCAGTATCACTCGCATCGAAATCAGAATCATCTCGTACTAAACGGTCTGTTTTCTTTTTCTTCTTTAATATTGTTTTGTGTCGAGCTAAAAGAATTTTTCTATCACTTGCTGATTTTTCCGCTTGTTTTCTTGCAATCTCTTCTTCTGTTTCTAGCTCAATATTATGATAACCTGGCTGTGTACTTGTTGTGTGCATTTCATTACCCCCAAGCTTTCTAAATTTCAGAATCGCTTTAATGTTTATGCTTAGAATTATAAGATGCCACAGCTTAAACTAACCTTAAGAATTGTCTATATCTGAAAAAAATAAAGTGTTTTGCTCTTGACTTTTTGATTTGTCATGCCAGCCGAGCGTTTTTTGCGAGAGGTGGCATCCAGTGGCTTTTTTAAAAGTCACTGGATGCCAGCTAAAAGCACGCTGGCATGACAGCTGAATACTTTTATTTGTATGCTACTGAACCACTTCTGCATACAACCTCACTTTGTTTCGCATGAATCCTAAAACGATTAATCCGGGAAAACATAATACAAATGACCATGCGTAAAAATTCACCCACCCTAAATTCGCAACCATGACTGCAGCAACAGGACCCAATACCGTTCGACCCACACTTGCGATTGCAGAGAAAGAAGCATATTGCACTGCACTGTAACGAATATCACATTGCCCTGTTAAAAATGCAAAGAGTGCAGCGGTGCTCATTCCACTGCAAAAACTTTCAATAAACATTGCAGCAAGCATCACAGAATAATCTTTTCCAACCATGGCGAGCACAACAAACATTAAATTTGAAAATGCTTGCGCTAATCCAAAATACATTAGTGCACGAAAAATATTAAGTCGTGCGAGTAATCCACCCCCAACAAACGCACCAAAAATAGTTGCAAATAATCCAACCGTTTTAAATGCAATACCGACTTGTGTTAATGAAAAACCTAATCCTTTTAATAAAAAATTACTCATGAGTGAAAGCGCAAGTGCATCACCTGCTTTATAAAGCAAAATAAAAATAATCAGCAACCACACAGAATCGCGTTGAAAAAATTCTTTGATAGGATCCACAATCGCAGCAATCATATTTTGTGGTGCTTTTATTTCTGAACGAATTTCAGGTGAAAAATAAGTGGTGATGACAGAAAGCAACATTAACGCTGCCATGATTTCATACGTGATGCGAAATCCCCACCAATCTGCTATCAATAATGCAAATCCACCAGAAATTAATACCGCCATTCGATAGGTAAAAATATAAGAAGCAATTGCAACACCGCGTTCTTCCGGTAATAAAATATCAGTACGATACGCATCAATCGCAATATCTTGTGTTGCAGAAAGAAATGCAATAACGATAGCCATCATTCCCATTAACAAAGGTGTTTCTGCAGGATTGAGTTGCGCCAAAATAAAAATACTGATGGCTAATCCAATTTGCATCAGTGCAATCCAACCGCGTCGTCTTCCTCCCCACGGTAATGCAAATCGATCAATCAAAGGCGCCCATAAAAATTTCCATACGTAAGGAATTCCTACTAATGAAAGTGCACCAATAGCAATAATGGGAACACCGGCTTGTGTATACCACGCTTGCAATGTTGAAAGTGTTAATGCAATCGGTAATCCCGATGAAAATCCGAGTAACAAAACAGATAATAATCGTTTACGAAAAAAAATAGAAAATATCATAAGAGTAAATCCATTTTAGATTTTATATTTCTGTTTTCGCATTTTTCGAATTTTCCAAAGCGTACAAACAGGACCAGAGAAAGCATATAAAAAGAAAATTCCAAATAACATTTCAGGCGGTTCAAATGCAATTGCAGTAATAATTAATACGACAATAACAACAGAAAGAAATGAAACACGTCCTTTAAAATCCATTTGTTTAAAACTGTAATAACGAACACGACCTACCATAAATGCAGCTAGCGTCACTGCTAAAATAGCTGCAGGAATAGAAGCAGATAATCCGTTTACATCATACGTTGCACCTAACCACACAGCACTTGCTAAAAGAGCGGCGGCAGCAGGACACGGCAATCCTTGAAAATAACGTTTATCTTGATCATGCGCTTGCGTATTAAATCGCGCTAAACGAAGTGCAGTCGCAGCGGTATATAAAAATGCAGCGAGCCACCCTATTTTTCCTAATGACGATAAAGACCAACTATAAACAATGAGCGAAGGCGCAACACCAAAAGCGACCATGTCGGATAAGCTATCGTATTCTGCGCCAAAGGCTGTTTGCGTATTGGTTAATCGAGCAATCCGCCCATCTAAACCATCGGCAATGAGTGCAATAAATACAGCTATCGCGGCGATATCAAAATAACCTTTCATTGCAGCAACAACGGAATAAAACCCTGCAAAAAGAGCAGCTGTTGTGAATAAGTTAGGAAGCAAATAAATACCGCGTGGCAAGGTGTTTTTAACAAACTGACTGTGATGAAAGCCCATACTGGTTCCCAGTTAAAAAAG